>JBEGMG010000222.1:0-6428 GCA_041183165.1 Actinomycetota bacterium
GGCAGGCCGTTCTTCGGCCGCTTCAGCTTCCGCAGCTTCCACGACTGCTACTCGGCTCAGCCATGGCTGCTCGACAGCGAGCGCATGATCATCGTCGATGTCGCCGTGCACCTCTTCGACCTGGCCCGATTCTTCATGGGTGAGCCCGAGTCCCTCTACGCCGAGGCGCTCAAGGTCAATCCGCGCATCGTGGGCGAGGATGTCGCGACGGTGATGATGCGCATGCCGGGAGCCACTGCGATCGCCGACGCCAGCTACGAGACCTTCGCCGATCACTCGGCCTACCCCCAGGCCTTCGTCACCCTCGAAGGCACCCGTGGCGTGATCACGCTCGGACCCGACTATCACCTCCAGGTGGTCTCCCACCCGGTCGATGTCGGTGACTCCGCCGCCCGAATGACCGGGGCCACCGTGATCGATGAGGATCTGCAGATCCCCGAGCACACCTGGGCCTCGCGCCCGTGGAATGGCATCCAGGACAGCGTGGTCACGCTCCAGCGACACTGGGTTGACTGCTTGCGCACCGGCCGCACGCCCGAGACCAGCGGCGCCGACACGCTGCGGACGATGGAACTCACCCTCGGTGCCTACGAGTCGCTTGAGACCGGTCTGCCCTACCGCGTGGGAAGCGCGCGCTGAGGATGACCACACCACTCGTCGCCGGCCCGCTTCGCGTGGACTACGACTCCGGCGACATCCGCTGCGTGCGACTCGGCGACGAGGAGATCCTCCGCCGGATCTACGTCGTCTTCCAGGATCGCAACTGGACCGCTCGACCCTGGCGCATCGTGAGCGAGGAGATCGACGACCGGGGCGACTCGTTCACGATCCACGTCACCGCACGGGGAAGCTTCGACGCCGAGCCCTTCACGACGACGATCGCCATAGAGGGCCAGGCAGACGGCACCCTGCGCTACTCCCTCCACGGTGAGGTGAGCGCACCCTTCCTGCGCAATCGGCTCGGCATCTGCGTCCTGCATCCCATGGACGGCTTCGCAGGACGATCCTGCGAGATCACCCACACGGATGGCAGCGTGGAGATGAGCGTCTTCCCGAATTCCCTCTCGCCGCACCAGCCCTTCCTCGACATCACCGCGATGACCTACCCCGTGGGCTTGAGTGGGAGCGCGCGCATCGACTTCGCCGGCGAGGTCTTCGAGACCGAAGACCACCGCAATTGGAGTGACGCTTCCTACAAGACCTACTGCACGCCGATCTCGCTGCCCTTCCCGGTCGAGGTCCAGCCGGGTGACGTCGTGAGCCAGTCGGTCACGCTCACACTCGCGGCAGTCCCGCTGACCGCACCCGCACCACTTCCCGGCGGCCCGGTCGAGATCAGGGTCGATGCCGACCTTCGACCCCTACCCGGCATCGGCGTACACCTCACCGATGCTCCCTGGACGCAGTCGGAGACCGCGTTCCTGCGCTCCCTGCACCTGGATCACGTCCATGCCGACGTCGATGCTTCAGGACCCGACGCAGTCGAGCGCATCCGCGACATCACGGCGCGTGCCCGCGACCTGGGAGCTCGCGCATTCATCGCCCTGCACAGCGATGAGGAGCCCGATCCCTCACTTGCCGTGCCGCTGGCCGATGCCGGCGACACCCTGGCCGGCGTGTGGGTCGTCCATCCGGGAGAGAAGGTGACCTCGCGCGCAACCCTCGATGCCTGGCGCTCGCGCCTGGGACCCGACCTGCCGTGGGGCTGCGGCACCGATCTGTATTTCACCGAGCTCAACCGGCAGCCGCCAGACACCACGGGACTGGAGTGGACGACCTTCTCCGTCAATCCGCAGGTGCACTCCTTCGATGACCGCACGGTGCTGCAGAACACCGCCACCCTCGGGGTCATCGCCGCCGAAGCCCCGCGCCTGACCGGCGACACCGGGATCCACGTGGGACCCATCTCCCTGCGCCCGCGCTTCAACCCCAACGCCACCGACCCCGCTGCGGATGTGAGCAGCACTAACCTCCCCGCCGATGTCGACGGCCGGCAGCCCACGTGGTTCGCGGCGGCGTGGGCAGCGCTCGGCCTGCGCAGCGTGAGCTCGGCCGGCACCATCCGCGCCGTGACCCTCTTCGAGGACCTGGGCTGGAAGGGACTGCGTGCACGTGACACGGGACAGCCCGACAGGGGCGGCTTCGCCGGCCCGCCGGGCTCCGAGGATCCGGCGTTCGACTGCCGACCTGGCGAGGAGTTTCCCGTGGCGGAGGTCGTGCGCACCGTCGCCGGAGCCACCCACCTCCTGCCCACCACCTCGAGTGATCCCGAGGCCGTCGACGGCGTCGTCCTCCAGGGCCCCGACGGACCACGCGCCATCGTCGTCAACCTCACGGACACTCCGCGCGAGGCGCTGCTGATCGGAGCTGCGGATGCCCGCATCGTGCTGCAGCCCCATGATGTGTTGTTCGTCGACCTGCCTGGGAGGGCATCGTGACCGATCCGCTGTTCGATCTCACCGGGCGCCGGGTGCTCATCACGGGCGCCGGAGGCGCGCTCGGCTCGGTCATGGCGCGCGCCTTCGCTGAGCGCGGGGCGCACGTGGGTGTCCACGACCTGTCACCCGAGCGGGTCACCCCGATCGTCGAGGGCATCCGATCGGCGGGCGGCACGGCGGTCGAGGTCGTCGGCGACGTCTCCACCGCCGAGGGGTCGAGCGAGGTCGTGCGGCAGGGAGCCGATGCGCTGGGTGGCCTTGACGTGCTCCTCAACGGCGTCGGCATCAACCGGCGCAAGCCGATCGAGGAGGTGACCCCGGAGGACTTCGACGCCATCGTCTCGGTCAACCTCCGCGCCATCTTCTTCGCCAGCCAGGCCGCCCACGCGATCATGCGCCCCCAGGGCAAGGGGTGCATCGTCAACCTCAGCTCGCTCAGCGCCCGATTCAGCTTCAACACGATCTCGGTGTACGCCGCGACGAAGGCAGGCGTCACGTCACTCACCCGCAGCTGCGCACGCGAGTGGGCAGCAGACGGCATCCGCATCAACGCGATCGAGCCCTTCGTCATCAAGACGGAGTTCACCAAGCCGCTGTGGGGCGAGGAGCATCGGCAGAGGTGGTTCGACCACGTGACGCCGATGGGGAGACTCGGCGTACCGGAGGATCTCATCGGCTCGGTCGTCTATCTCGCCAGCGACGCCTCATCGTGGGTCACCGGACAGACGATCGTGCTCGACGGGGGCCTCACCATCGGCGCGGACTGGGATTCCTTCCGCGACATGTGAGCGGCCTACTCCACCCTGATGATGCGGGCGACTCCGCCGCTCACGTCGATGAAGACGACCTGGACCTCGACCAGATCCGGGCACTCGCTCGGCCCGCGGCCGTAGACGGTCACGTCGCCGACATTGGCATTGCCCGGTATGGACACGGTGCCGCCATAGCTGCACTCGTCGTTGATGGTGACGACTCGCGAGGGACTCATCGCGTACTGGCCGTCTGCCAGACCCGTCTTCGCATTGATCGCGGGATCGAGATTGGAAGCCACACCCGCGGTGAAGATCACGCCGAAGACCGCCAGCGCGGCGATCACCACGCCGGCGACGATCGACACACCGATGTTGATCCAGGCGATGATGCGCGTCGCGGTGTTGAGGCCCGCACCGCCGACGCGGCCGTCTGAGGCCGCGATCTCCTTGCTGGACGAGTGGGCCAGCACCAGGGCGACGATCGCCGCGATGATGGGGCACACGACCCACGAGACGATGGCGAGGACGAGGCCGATGATGGCGTTAGTCGAGGTGATCGGCCCTGCGGCCTGCGGCACCGCCGGAGCAGCGGGAGCGCTCGCCGCCCAGGCGGCACCGTCCCAGTAGCGCTGCTGCCCGGGTGACTGCGGATCCGGGTACCACCCCGGAGCAGCGGCTGCAGGCGGGCGTGGATTCTCATCACTCATGTCCTTGACCATAGTCGCGGCCGAGGACAGGGACCGGCTACGGCGCGGTCACGAAATGGGAGCGCTGCTCTCCGAGGCCGGTGATGCCGGCCGTGACCACCTGACCGGCCTGCAGCCACGCGGGCTCAGCCATGCCCATCGCCACCCCGGGCGGCGTGCCCGTGTTCACGAGGTCACCGGGGTCGAGCACGAGGAATTGACTGATGTAGTGCACGAGCACATCGACCCCGAAGATCAGGGATGTCGTGCTGCCGCTCTGGCGGCGCTGCCCGTCGACGTCGAGCCAGAGGTCGAGGCCGGCGGCCACATCGACCTCGTCCGTCGTCACCAGCCAAGGACCCAGGGGGTTGAAGGTCTCGGCTGACTTGCCCTTCATCCACTGCCCACCGTGATCGAGCTGGAAGGAGCGCTCCGACACGTCATTGGAGACAACGAACCCGGCGATATGCGCCCAGGCGTCGGCGGGGGAATCGAGATAGCGGCAGGTGGATCCGATGACGATGCCGAGCTCGACCTCATAGTCGACCTTGGTCGCGCCGCGCGGGATGTGCACGTCATCGGTCGGACCGATGACCGTGTTGGGCGCCTTGGTGAAGAGCAGCGGCTCCTCGGGAATCGCCATGCCCGACTCCGCGGCGTGGTCGGCGTAGTTGAGGCCCGCGCACACGAGGTGTCCAGGGCGAGCGATGGGCGCTCCCAGACGGGCGTCGGCCGGCAGGGGCGGCAGCGACGCGATCTCCCCCGCCTGCCAGCGGCGCTGCAGATCGGCGATGCCGCCGCCCGCGAAGAACGCGGCGTCGAAGTCGTCCGTGATTGACGACACGTCGTACCGCTGGCCTTCGGCACCCAGCACGGCGGGCACCTCGGCGCCGGGGGCGCCCACACGGATGAGCTTCACGGGTGACTCCCTCTAGTCGCAGACGGCGCCGCGACTCGCGGAGCCGACCAGCTTGGCGTACTTGGCCAGGACCCCCCGGGTGTAGCGCGGGGGCAGCGATGTGAAGTCCTTCCGCCGCTTCTCGAGCTCGTCCTCGTCGACAAGAAGGTCGAGCGTGCGTGACGGAATATCGATACGGATGCGATCACCAGTGCGCACGAGCCCGATGGGTCCGCCATCGACAGCCTCGGGTGAGACGTGACCCACGCACAGTCCGGTCGTGCCGCCGGAGAAGCGGCCGTCGGTGATGAGCAGTACATCCTTGCCCAGGCCCGCGCCCTTGATGGCCCCGGTGATCATGAGCATCTCGCGCATGCCAGGACCGCCCTTGGGTCCTTCGTAGCGAATGATGATGACGTCGCCCGCCTGGATCGTGCCGTCCTCGAGAGCGGCCATCGCCGCCTGCTCGCGTTCGAAGACGCGCGCGGTGCCCTCGAATGAATCGACGGGTACGCCGGCGTTCTTGACCACGGCTCCCTCAGGCGCGAGGGAGCCCGAGAGGATCGTGATGCCGCCGGTCGCCGCGAGCGGATCGCGCGTGGCGCGCAGGATCTCGCCGTCGGGATCGGGCGGCGCGATGTCGGCGAGGTTCTCCGCGACCGTCTTGCCGGTGACGGTGAGGCAGTCGCCGTGGATGAGACCGGCGTCGAGGAGGGCGCGCATGACGACGGGTACTCCGCCGACGCGATCCACGTCGCTCATGACGTAGCGACCGAAGGGCTTGAGGTTGCCGAGCAGCGGCACCTTCGAGCCAATGCGATGGAAGTCCTCCATGTCCAGGTCGACGTTCGCCTCATGGGCAAGCGCCAGGAGGTGCAGGACCGCGTTCGTGGAACCGCCGAAGGCCATGAGGACCGCGATGGCGTTCTCCAGCGACTGGCGCGTGATGATGTCGCGCGCGGTGATGCCCTGCCGGATGAGCTCGACGACCGCCTCGCCCGACTTGCGGGCATAGCCGTCGCGCCGACGATCGACTGCGGGCGGCGCAGCAGAGCCAGGAAGGGACATACCCATCGCCTCGGCTGCACTGGCCATGGTGTTGGCGGTGTACATGCCGCCGCAGGCGCCCTCGCCGGGGCAGATGGCTCGCTCGATGGCGTCGACGTCCTCACGGGACATGAGTCCGCGCGCACACGCACCGACTGCCTCGAAGGCGTCGATGATGGTCACTTCGCGCTCCGAACCATCGGACATCTTGGCGAAGCCCGGGAGGATCGATCCGGCGTAGACGAAGACACTGGACAGGTCGAGTCGAGCGGCCGCCATGAGCATGCCCGGAAGGCTCTTGTCGCATCCGGCGAAGGTGACCATGCCGTCGAGCCGCTCGGCCTGCATCACGGCCTCGACCGAGTCCGCGATGATCTCGCGACTCACAAGGGAGAAGTGCATCCCCTCGTGGCCCATGGAGATGCCGTCGGATACGGAGATCGTGCCGAACTGCATCGGGAAGCCGCCGGCGGAGAACACCCCCTCCTTGGCCGCGAGGGCAAGGCGAGCGAGGGAGAGATTGCAGGGGGTGATCTCGTTCCAGGACGAGGCGATGCCGATCTGGGGCTTGACGAAGTCCTCGTCACCCATGCCCACCGCCCGGAGC
>JBEGMG010000223.1:0-3515 GCA_041183165.1 Actinomycetota bacterium
GTGACGGCGAATCCAAGAAAAACCTCATTGCCGACTCGTCGCGGGTCGCGGACAATGCGGTCGGCATGTTCCCGCCGTTCCAGCCCGGGTCAGCGATCCATGATGCGGATCTTGCGCTCCTGATCGAGCGTGACGCCCAGGACTGCCGCGGATCGGAACCGGACCAGTTGATCAAGCGTTGGCTGCCGGTCATCGGTGTTCCGGCTGATCGACCAATGGCGTCCCTCGCCGCCGCCGAAGCCTGCCTCGAAGCACGCATGCGCGACGGAAGTCCGCCGCTCGAAGCAGCCCAGCGCCTTGCGAGCGCCCACCCGATGCTTGCCGAGGACTTCATGGCCGCTGCGCTCGGTGTGGGCCTTCCCGATGGCGATCTCGAAGGCACGATCGCGGAAGGTGAGGTCGTGCTCGGTCGTTGGCGCATCGACCGGATCGTGGGTCGCGGGTCGACTGCCACGGTGGCCATCGCCACCGATGCGCTGCTGGGATCGGAGAGTGGACCCAGGCGCGTGGTGCTCAAGCGCTTCGAAGCCGATGCGTCGGGTCATGCGTTGCGCCATGCCCGCCGGGAGCTGGCCACGCTGCTCACGCTTCCCGATCGCTGCGCACCCAAGGTCCTGGGCTTCCACGCCGATCGCGCAGGCAGCGCGATCCTCGTCACCGCCTGGGAGCCATCGTCGCCTCCACGCCACCTTGGCGATCTGCCCGAATTGCTCTGGACCGTCCGCCGCGTGCACGCCGCCAACGTGGCGCACGGCGATCTGAAACCCGACCATCTCCGCCTGCGTTCCGACGGCTCCGCATTCCTGATCGATTGGGGCAGCGCGACCGTCGCGGATCAAGCCGGCCGCTCCGCGGATGCCGATCGCATGGCAAGCGTCATGCGTGCGCTTGGGCAATCCTCCGGGGCACCATCCTGGATCGTCGAGCCAGCCCGTGGGCTCTGCGAGCAAGGATGCCTCGGCCTGGCCGCTGCATGGCTCGCCCTGGGCGCGCCTCGCCGCCACGCTCGACGACTCGTGTCCACCGCCGTACCGACAGCGATCGCGATCCTCATGACGGCGGTGATCGCGTGGACCGTCGGTCCCTGGAGCCGGACACCGGCCGAGGCCGCGATCGATCGCTTGCGTGCGCGGGGCAACCTCGTCGAAGTCGTGCATGGCGTCGATGGAAGCCCGGCCGGAGCATGGCTGGCATGGCCTCGATTCGATCCCGCCGTGCCGGCCCGGGAGCGACTGGTGTTCTGGATCGAGTTCAAGGATGGCATCGAGGTGATCTCGAGGAAATCCCCGGGAAGCCTGTCACCAGCGACCTGGCCCGAGTCACTTCCCACGGCACCCGACCGCACACCATGACGCACCGACCACCGACGCGGCTTCGCCCCCCCCTCGCCCTGGTGCTGCTCATCCTCGGTGCAGCGCTCACCGTCGTCCAGCTGATGCTGCCACGGCCACACGCCGCTGATGACGCACCGGCACTGGTCGTCGGCAGCCGCCAGTTCAACACCGCCCCGGGCACCGTCGAGTTCATGGATTGGCTCGCCACGCGATCGATGCTGCGCGGGGGTCAAGGTGCCGACGATGGCTCGATCCGCGCGATCCTCATCGATCGCCGCATCGCCGATGGCGTGGTGATCCCAGACGGCGGTCTTCGCGCGGGCCAGGTGCAGCTCGACCAGCGCGGCACGATCATCGGCCATCAGCCTCCGGCCGCGGATGCATGCTCGATCATCCTCGTCCCCGACGAACGCGATCCCAGCGTGCTCATGGTGCTGTGCGAGGGCGCGTGCGCGGGCGCATCCAGCCGCTGCGTGCTTCGATTCGACCAGGAATCGCTGCGCTTCGAGTGTGCGTGCCCATGAGCGAGGGCGCTCCATCGCATGAAGGAAACGCCGATGTGGATCGCCGGGCCCTCGCCGATCGACTGCTGTCGGCACGCACGCTCCTGCTCGCGCGGATCCGGCAGCGCCTGGTGCGGGCAGGGCTCACCTCGACCCAGGCCGAGGACATCTTCTCGACGACCTTGCGCAGGACCGATGCCGCCGCCGTCGCCGGTCGGATCGTGTCCGGCATCGACGATGACCAGCTCATCGCGTTGGCCACGGCAATCAGCACGAACGCCGTGCGGGAACAGGCGCGACGCGAACGGCGTGACCGCGAGCGGTGCGAAGGTGCCGCACGCCACGCGCCACAGGCTGCCGACGAGCCGGTCCTCCATGACGATGCCGACGATCCGTTCCTTCGGCTGACCGACGCCGAGGCCATGGTCGTGCAACTGCGCCTGCGAGGCGCGGGTTGGAGCCTGATCGGCGAGCAGTTGGGCATGAGCGCATCCGCGGCGCACCGCCGCTACTACCGGGCCCTGCAGCGACTGGGCGAAGGCGCCTGACGCCACCAAGGCCGCGCAGCCTTGGTCTACGATCCCCGCCCCATGAGCTGCGACCCGGCTGAACCCATTGCGCTGGCCCTTCGCGCGGCGATCGCCGCCGAGTGCGGCATCGATCCCGCCCAGGCCGATCCGCGGCTCCAACCCTCGGCGAACCCAACCTTCGGCGACCTGCAGGCCAACTTCGCCATGGCGCTGGCCAAGCAGTGCGGCCGCAACCCGCGCGACCTCGCGCAGGCGGTCGTGGCGCGCCTGGGCGACTCGCTCGATGCTCGCTGCGAACCGATGCAGGTCGCCGGCCCGGGCTTCATCAACATCCGGCTGCGGCCCGCCGCGCTCGGTGCCGCACTCGCCGCCTTCGATGCTCCCGCGCTGGGCATCGCCCCCCCCGCCGACACGCACACCTGCGCAGTCGACCTGTGCGGGGTCAACGTGGCGAAGCAGATGCACGTGGGCCACCTGCGCGCAACGATCATCGGCGACACGATCGCGCGCACCTACGAACGGCTCGGCTGGCGCGTGTTCCGCCAGAACCACCTGGGCGACTGGGGCCTGCCCATCGCGATGACGCTCGCGAGCCTGCGTCGACGCGGCACGGACCTGGCCACGCTCACGCTCGATGACCTGAACGCCGCGTACCGATCCGCGCAGGCCGAGGGCCGCGACGACGAAGCCGGGCTCGCGGCGGCGCGCGCCTGCCACTGCGGTCCGCACCGCATCGCGGAGCTCGAGGCCCAGCACGACGGCGCCTCGGCTGCGATCGCCGATGCCAAGTCCACGCTGGTGCGCCTGCAGGGCGGCGATCCAGAACTCGTGCGGCAGTGGGAACGCATCATCGAGGTCACGATGCGCGAGGTCTACGCCGCGGCCGCGCTGCTCAACGTGCGGCTCGATCCCGCAAGCGAGAAGGGCGAGAGCAGCTTCCGCGACGAGCTCGCGCCGGTGATCGAGGCCTTCGAACGCGCCGGGTTGGCCACGATCGACCAGGGTGCGCTGGTCGTGAAGTATCCCGACCGCGAGCGCCCGATGCTCATCCGCAAGTCCGACGGCGCGTTCCTGTACGCGACCACCGACCTGGCCGCGCTGCGTTTCCGCATCCAGGGCCTGGGCGCCGAGCGCGTCATCTACTGCGT
>JBEGMG010000224.1:0-2961 GCA_041183165.1 Actinomycetota bacterium
GCCCCCAGACGCCGCCGCTGACGCCCGCGTCGACCCAGTGGATCCCGCGGGGAGCGAGTTCGGCGGCGCGGCGCAGGTCATCCTGCCAGCAGGAATTCCCGCCTTCGACGATCGTGTCGCCTGTTCCGAGCAGCGGTGCGAGGTCGGCCACGACGGCATCGACGATGCCCGCGGGCACCATGAGCCAGACGACCCGCGGCGCGGGCAGTGCTTCGACCAGGGCACGCAGCGAGTCGACGGCTGTCCCGCCGTCGGCGGCGTAGGCCTGCCGGGCCGCTGCGCCGGGATCGAACCCGATGCAGGCGTGGCCACCGCGGCCGAGGCGTCGTGCCATGCCCAAACCCATGCGACCGAGCCCGACCATTCCCACGTGCATGCGAGCCTCCTTGGGGAGCGCGGGAATATAGCCCTGCATCAAGGCAAGGGCGGAACTCGGCACGGCGTCCGTGCGGATGGTCCCTTGCGGCGCGTCCATCGAGGCGCGGCGATAGCATTGGGATCCCACGCCGGCGAGCCGCCGGCCCCACGAGGACACCACACTTGGCACGCAAGACCCGTCAGAAGCTCGGCGAGATCCTGGTCGAGCTGAAGCTCATCACGAAGGAGCAGGCCGAGAAGGCCGCGGAAGCCGCCAAGGGCAGCCGCAAGCGCATCGGCGAGGCCTTGATCGAGATGGCGGTCTGCGGCGAAGAGCACGTGGCCAGGGCGCTGGGCGCGCAGTTCGGGCTCGAGTACCTGAACCTGGACCGGCCGGAAGACCGCAACAAGGTCTCGACGACGGCCCTCCCGGCCGACGTGATGAGGAAGTACTTCGTCCTGGGCTACGCGGGCGTGGGGCCCAAGAAGCGACTGGTCATCCATGATCCGCTGGATCTCGATGCGTTCGACGTGCTGCGTTTCCGGGTTGGCGCGGAGCCGTTCGCGATCGCGAGCCTGAGCCAGATCAAGTCCTTCATCGAGGGGGGCGGGGGTGCCGCCGCAGCCCTGGCCCCGAAGCCCCTCGTGACGTCCTCCATCGACGCGTCGCTCGACCGCGGCGTGAGCGTCGACCGTGGCTCGAGCATGGACGCCTCCGAGAAGGAGGCCAAGATCGAGCAGGGCGTCGTGAAGCTGGTCGACCGGCTCATCATCCAGGCCGTGCAGGGGCGTGCGAGCGACATCCACATCGAGCCGCGCAAGGAGAACGTCATCATCCGCTACCGCATCGACGGCGAGTGCGTGGAGATCGGCGACGTCCCGAAGAAGATGCAGGGGTCGCTCCTGGCCCGCGTCAAGCTCATGGCGGGGGTGAACATCGCCGAGCGGCGCATCCCGCAGGACGGCCGCATCAAGATGGTCGTCGATGAGAAGCCCATCGACTTCCGCGTCTCCAGCTGCCCCGCGGTGCACGGCGAGAGCATCGTGCTCCGCATCCTCCGCCCGGACAGCGCCAACACCGCGCTGACGACGCTCGGGCTCGAGTCGGACAGCCTTGACCAGTTCAACCGCATCATCAGGCGCCCGAACGGCATCTTCCTCGTCACCGGTCCGACCGGATCGGGCAAGACGACGACGCTGTACGCCGCCCTGCAGACGCTGAACCAGCCCGGGACGAAGATCATCACCGCCGAGGATCCGGTCGAGTACCAGTTCAAGGGGATCAACCAGTGCCAGGTGCGCGAGCACATCGGCCTGACCTTCAACGCCATCCTGAAGAGCATGCTCCGCCAGGCGCCCAACGTGATCCTGGTCGGCGAAATCCGTGACCGTGAGGTGGCCGACATCGCCATCCAGGCGGCACTCACGGGACACCTCGTCTTCAGCACGCTGCACACCAACGATGCGCCCAGTTCGGTCACGCGCCTGATCGACATGGGCGTCAAGCCCTTCCTGGTGGCAAGTTCGATCCAGGCCGTGCTTGGGCAGCGGCTCGTGCGCTGCCTGCACGACTGCAAGGTGCCCAACCCGAGTCCGGACCCGAAGTTCATGAAGCTCGTCGGGCTCACCGCCGCCGATGCCGAGTCGGGCCAGATCATGGGGCCGGGCAAGTGCGGCCAGTGCATCGGCGGCTACAAGGGCCGCCGCGCCATCTTCGAGATGATGATGATGAACCAGGAGATCCGCGACCTCGCGTTCCAGCGCTCGGGGGTCGCCAAGATCCGTGCCGCGGCCATCCGGGGCGGCATGCGGACGCTCGTGGGCGACGGACGGCTCAAGATCCTCAAGGGCATCACGACGCCGGAGGAAGTGGCGAAGCTCGCGCAGGTCGACAGCGTCGAGTGAGCCACGGACGAACGGAACCAGGACCCGGACCACGACACCAAGGAGCAGAACAGCCATGTCAGGCGGCGACGAAATGACCAAGGGCGGCGGGCTCGGCAACTCGAGCTCGATCCAGATCGACCGGATCCTCGACACCTGCATCCGGCAGGGGGCGAGCGACATCCACTGCAGCATCGGCCGCCCGCCGACCCTACGCCTGAACGGACGGCTGCGCAACCTGGCGACCAAGGTGCTCGAGCCCGATGACACCGTGGCGCTCATGAAGAGCATCACCCCCGAGAAGAACCAGCAGGAACTGCAGGAGCACGGGAGCACGGACTTCGGCTTCGCCTTCGGCGATGCGGCGCGCTTCCGCGTCAGCGTCTTCCGGCAGCGCGGCGCGCTCAGCCTGGTGCTCCGCCAGATCCCGAACCGCCTGCTCACCTTCGAGCAGATCGGCCTGCCGCCGCTGGTGCAGGACCTGCTTCGCCGGCCGCGTGGCCTCTTCATCGTCACGGGGCCGACCGGTTCGGGCAAGACGACCTCGCTGGCCACGATGATCGACTACATCAACCAGACCCTCGAGCGGCACATCGTCACGATGGAGGACCCGATCGAGTACTACCACTGGCACAAGAAGTCGGTGGTGAACCAGCGCGAGGTCGGCCACGACACGCCGAGCTTCGCCGAGGCGCTGCGCCGCGTGCTGCGCCAGGACCC
>JBEGMG010000225.1:0-9157 GCA_041183165.1 Actinomycetota bacterium
GGCAGGGGTGCGACCATAAAGCGAGGCTAGTCCAGGGCCGCAGATCCCTAGCGGGATATGTCGAAGGTGGTGCGCCACTGGCGCGGCTTCGTCGGCGTCATCGTCACGGTGCCCGAGGCACCGGCGTACGCGCCGAGGCCGCCGATCACGGCGCGTTCGACCGGTGCGGCAGGCCCGCCTGCGCTACCCGTGCGAGTGAGGCCGAGCACGAGGACGGCGTCATCCCCCTGGGAGTACTGAAGCGTGGCGAGCAGGGTGCGCCGCACGCTCTCGCGGCCGGCTTCGATATCGACGGCCTGCGCTGAGACCGCCCACGACTCGCGTGCTGCCTTGCCCGGACGCCACCAGCCGCCCGCGAGCACGAGATCGCCGACTCCGCCGTTGGCCGTGCCGGAGGTGATGAGCTGTGCGTAGCGGGTCTCGACCTGAGTGGCCGGCTTGATCTCTATCGGTGCCGCCTTGTCGGTGGCTCCGAAGAACGTGAAGCGCCAGCGGTCGTCACCCACACCGTTGCCGGGCACGTACTCCGCGACACCTGCCACGCCGAGGTAGGCACCGGTCCCGCCGGAGATGGCGTAGGCCACCGGCGTGGTGGGGAGCGCACTGCGCTGCGCCACGATCATGGCGTTGACCATGATGGCGCCGTCTGCGAATTCGAACATGGCCTGCACAACTCGTCGCTCTGAGTTGTCCGGCAGGTCCTCTACGACCGTGGAGATGGCGGAGTAGTCCGCCGCGGGCGCAGAGTCATCCCCGATGAGCGTGCCCATGGTCTGCGTGAGGTTGCCGACTGTGGATCCATCAGGCGCGAGCGTGATGCGTGACGTGGAGATCAACTCGCGCGGATACTCGCGCACGATTGTCGACGTCGGATCCACTCCACGCTTCGGCAGGATCGTGATCGTCCACTGCTGCGTGCCTCCGTCCACCGTCACCGCCGCGCTCCCGCGCGCGCCAGCGAAGCGGCCCGTGCCGCCGAGTAGCGCGACCTCGCTGGGGCCGTACCAAAAGCCCGGTGCCTGGAAGACCAGATTGCCCTGGGGGAAGGAGATCTGGAAGGTGTCCTGGGTGCCCAGGCGTTGATTGCCGAAGGCGACGCCGCGGCGCAGGAAGGTGCCCTTGCCTAGCCCCTTCGCCGAGGCCGTGCCTGACTCGAGCAGCACATCACCCCAGTCAGCGCCATGGTCGATGCCGATCGGCACGACGCGACGCTCGTCGATGGCGACCTTGACCACGACCTGCTGGGCCGGCACCGGCGAGAGTGCCGCCGCGGGAGCGGCAGCAGCGACCAGCGCGGCTGCGAGCGCGACGACGAGGATGCGTGAGGTAGGGATTCGGGGGGCGAGGCGCATGCGCCGAGGCTAGTCGCAGCTCACAGGGGAGGGCGATGCAGGTACGCCGCGACATCCGCGAGGAATGTCGATCCTGACGCGCCATCCACCACGCGGTGATCGAATGCCAACGACAACTGCATCACCGGCCGCACCGCCAGCGCACCATCGATCGCCCATGGCCGGTCGACGACGCGTCCCGTGGCGAGTATCGCCGCCTCCCCCGGATTGAGGATGGGCGTGCCGCCATCGACTCCGAAGACACCGATATTGGTGATGGTGATGGTGCCCTCGAGGGAGTCCGCAGGAGTGAGTTGCCCGGTGCGCGCCCGATCGGTGACATCGGTCATGGCGCGCGCGAGGCCGGCAAGGGAGAGGGAACTTGCATCACGCACATTGGGCACAACAAGGCCACGGGGACTAGCGACGGCCAGACCGAGATTGACGAAGGGATAGACCTCGATCTCCGCAGTTCCATCGGGTAGGTCGACCCAGGAGGAGTTGATGATGGGGGTGCGCCGTGCGGCGTGAATCACCGCTGAAGCGGCCACCGTGAGGGGTGTCACGCGGGCATCAGCGAACTCGGGGTCCTGACGCAGTCGTCGCACCAGCGCCATCGTCGCGCTTACGTCGACATCGACCCACTCGGTGACGTGCGGTGCTGTGGCCATGGAACGCACCATCGCCTGGGCCATCTGACGCTGCACGCTGCGCACGGCGATTCGCTCACCGCGCACGGGCCGCTCGACGACGGACACACGAGCGGCTGCATGGTCGCCCATGCCCTGCACAGCACGGCGTACGTCATCGCGGGTGATGTCACCGTGCGGGCCGGTCGGTGACACGTGGGTGAGGTCGACACCCAGCTCGCGAGCCAGTGCCCGCACGGGGGGCTTGGCCCTCGGCGTGCCCGATGATGTCGACTCGGGTGCGGGTGCATCCTGCTGGTGCGCTGCTCCACGCAGCCTGCGGCGCCGGCCGACCTCGTGTCCGACGCCGTAGCCCACAAGCACGGGCTCGCGGTCACTCACCTCGACCGTGAGGATCGCCGTTCCCACCGGAACGACGGATCCGGGTGCCACGAGAAGCGCCACCACCCGCCCGGTGAAGGGCGAGGGGAGCTCGACCACGGCCTTGGCCGTCTCTATGTCCACTACGGGCTGATTCACCGTGATCTCATCGCCCACATCCACACGCCAGCCCACGATCTCCGCCTCGGTGAGGCCCTCGCCGACGTCGGGCAGGGGGAACTCGCGCACGCTCATACCGCGGTCACCCGATCGATGGCGTCGAGCACGCGGTCGACATCGGGCAGGTAGTGCTTCTCGAACCTATTGGGGGGATAGGGGATGTAGGCGCCGCCGACGCGTTCCACCGGTGCCTCGAGGTGGAAGAAGCAGCGCCGTGTCACTTCGGCTGCGACCTCTGCGCCCATGCCGAGCATCACCGGTGCCTCGTGTACGACGATGCAGCGACCCGTGCCCTGCACGTCGGCGACGACGGGATCGAGATCGAGTGGCGACAGGGATCGCAGGTCGATCACCGAGCACTCCACGCCATCCTCGGACGCGGCCTCTGCTGTCTCCAGGCACGTGCGCACCATCGGTCCATAGGTCACGAGGGTGACGTCCGCACCACGTCTCAGCACGCGTGACGACCAGGGGCTGCCGCTGATCGGCGAGACATCGTCCACTTCCGACCGATCCCAGTAGCGCCGCTTGGGCTCGAAGTAGATGACCGGATCGTCACTGGCGATCGCCTGCTGGATGGTGACGTAGGCCTCCGCCGCGTCAGCGGGAGTGAGCACGCGCAAGCCGGGTGTGTGCGCGAAGTAGGCCTCTGGCGACTCGCTGTGGTGCTCGACGGCACCGATCCCGCCGCCGTACGGGATGCGAATGACGATCGGCATCGGCGTAATCCCGCCGGAGCGGTAGTGATGCTTGGCCACCATCGTGACGATCTGATCGAATGCCGGGAAGACGAAGCCATCGAACTGGATCTCCAGGACCGGGCGGTAGCCGCGCATGGCAAGGCCGACCGCCGTGCCCACGATGCCGCTCTCCGCGAGCGGGGCGTCGATGACACGATCCTCGCCGAAGTCCTTCTGCAGGCCATCGGTCACGCGGAAGACACCGCCGAGCGGTCCGATGTCCTCCCCCATGAGCAGCACCTTGGGATCGTTCTCCATCGCTCGGCGTAGACCCGCATTCAGGGCCTGCACCATCGTCATCACCGTCATGACCCCTCCACTGTGGAGAGGTAGTCGACCATGGTCGCGCGATCCGCAGTGACCTGAGGGTGCGGCTCGGCGTACACATGCTCGAACATCCCGAGCGGATCCGGGTCTGCCATGCCACGGATCGCCTCGCGCAGGCGCTCACCGAGCGCATCGGACTCCGCCTCGACATCCGCGACGAAGTCGTCGTCGAGGGCGCCCATCCGCTCCATGAGCCGGCGCAGTCGATCGAGGGGATCCCGCGAAGTCCAATGATCGAGTTCGGCCTCGTCGCGATAGCGCGTGGGATCGTCCGAGGTGGTGTGCGGACCGCGGCGATAGGTGATCGCCTCGATGTACGCCGGTCCACCACCTTCACGCGCGCGATCGAGGAGAGCCTGCGTCACCGCGAGGCCAGCGAGGACGTCGTTGCCGTCGATGCGCACCGCCGGAATGCCGTATCCCGCCGCGCGAGTGGCCAGCGGTGCGCGGGCCTGACGAGCGACCGGCACCGAAATGGCCCACTGGTTGTTTTGGACCAGGAAGACCACCGGGGCCTGGAACGCCGCCGCGAACACCATGGCCTCATGCACATCGCCGGTGCTCGTCGCACCGTCTCCGAAGCAGGAGAGCACGGCCTCGTCAGCCCCATCGCGCTGGATTCCCATGGCGTAGCCCACGGAGTGCAGTGCATGGGAGCCGATGACGATGGTGAAGATGCCGAGGCCGACACGGCGCGGATCCCAGCTCGCGTGGCTGGTGCCGCGGTAGAGATGCAGGAGCTCGACCGGATCCACTCCCCGCACGTGGAAGATTCCCACCTCGCGATACGTCGTGAATCCGTAGTCGCGGGGGCGCATCGCGTGGGCGGCGCCGATCTGGATGCCCTCCTGTCCGAGGACCGGGCACCACAGGCCCAACTCCCCCGTGCGCTGCAGGGCCGTCGACTCCACGTCCGTACGCCTGGTCAGGACGATGTCGCGGTAGAGCGTGCGCAATAGATCGGAGTCGACCTCGATCGGGTACTCCGGATGCGACTGGTAGTCGCCCTCGGGCGTGAGCAAGCAGATGACGTCATCGGTCATGGTGTGGACCCTCTCGTCGCGGGCCTTGTGAGCCCAGAGATATCCAAGCACCGGTCGCCCCCCACGGGAAGCACTCTTCGGCCAGCACGCCCCGTGGCGCTGGGTGGATGCGACACTGGGCGCATGGCGATACGCGTCTTCCTGCTCGACGATCACGAGATCGTGCGCCGGGGACTGGCCGACCTCATCGGGCTCGAGGCCGACCTCGAGATCGTCGGTGAGGCCGGCAGTGCCGCCGAAGCGCTCGTGCGCATCCCCGCCACGCGTCCCGATGTCGCCGTACTCGATGTGCGCCTGCCTGACGGCAGCGGTGTCGAGGTGTGTCGTGAGGTGCGCGACACCATGCCCGACACCCGCTGCCTCATGCTCACGTCCTACGCCGACGATGAGGCACTCTTCAACGCCATCATGGCGGGCGCCTCGGGCTATGTCCTCAAGGAGATCCGTGGCAACGACCTCGTGGATGCGATCCGACAGGTAGCAGCGGGGCGTTCGCTGCTCGATCCTCTAGCGACGCAGCGCGTCATGGAGCGACTGCGCACGGGTGGGGAGCAGGACGAGCGACTCCATGCGCTGACCGATCAGGAGCGACGCATCCTCGAGCTCATCGGAGAGGGCCTGACCAATCGTCAGATCGGTGAGCGCATGCACCTGGCCGAGAAGACAGTCAAGAACTACGTGTCCTCACTGCTCGCCAAGATGGGCATGGAGCGGCGCACTCAGGCCGCGGCCTACGTCGCCCGGCGTGATGCTGAGCAGCATCGCGTGGACTAGCCACCGATCGGGACACGCCATCGCAGGCGAGTGCCTCCGTCATCGGAGACTCGCTGGATCGTGCATTCCCCGCCGAGATCTGCGGCGCGAGCCGACAGATTGGCGAGCCCGGACCGACGGCCGGAATCGACAAGGCCGACTCCATCGTCCGTGACCACGACGAGCAGGGACTGAGCATCGGCCTCCACGACGACATCGATACGGCGCGCCTGCGCATGCTTGGCGGCATTGGCCAGGGCCTCGCGAAGCACCGCGATGACATGTTCAGTGGTCGCAGGCCCCGTCAGCGCATCCACGGGACCAACGAATCGCACGGATGGCTCGAAGCCCAGGAGTGCTCCTGACTGGGCGGACTCGCGGAGCACCCGCGCGCGCAGTGAGTCGCTCGTCGTGTCAACGGGCTCGTGAAGGGCGAAGATCGTCTGACGGATTTCGCGGATCGTCTCGTCGAGGTCATCGACGGCTCTGCCGATGCGGTCGCGCACGTCTTCGGGGAGATCGGCGTGACGGGTCGCTCCCTGCAGCTGCATTCCCGTGGCGAAGAGCCGCTGAATGACGAGATCGTGAAGGTCGCGAGCGATTCGATCGCGGTCCTCATAGATCGACAGCCGCTCGCGCTCCAGACGCGCCTCGGCGAGCACGATATTGACCGCAGCCTGTGCGGCGAAGGACTCCGCCACCGAGCGCACGTCCTCGTCGAGCATGCCCGCCGGATCGCTCCACAGCAGATGCAGGATGCCCAGGGTCCTATCGGGGGTGCGGAGCGGGAGAGCGAGAACCGCCCCCTCCCAGTCGGGTAGCTCGCCCTCCTGCACCACGGTTCCCAAGATCCCGGGGATCGACACACCTGCTTCGACGTCCACGAACGCGATCACCAGCTCCTCGGTCGCGTCTTGCACCGCGATAGCGCCCACCTGCGCCGAGGTAAGGGACCTCGCGGTGGAGGCGATGAGCGCGAGGAGTTCGTCAGTCGTTGCGCCGGTGAGCACGGCGTTGTCGATGCGCGTGATGCCGTCAAGCCACAGTCCGCGCAGACGCGTGAATTCGAAGAGGCGGGCGTTCTCGATGGCGACGGCGGCCGCGGCCGCGAGAGCCGACACCGTGTGCTCGTCCGAGGCGGTGAAGTGATCGCCGTTGCGCTTGTCGGTGAGGTAGAGGTTGCCGAATACGCGCCCACGCACTCTTACGGGTACGCCCAGGAAGGAGCCCATCGGAGGATGGCCCTCGGGGAATCCTGCGGCCGCCGGATGACCTGAGATGTCATCGATCCGGATGGGCACGGGATGGTCGATGAGTAGGCCGAGCACGCCCTGCCCGGTGGGCAACGTGCCGATGCGGGCGACCGTCCGGTCGTCCATGCCCACGTGGATGAAGTCGCGCACACGCCCGTCGGCGCCGAGCACGCCCAGAGCGCCGTACGTCGCATCCGAGAGGGTGACGGCGGCCTGGATGATGCGGCGCAGCGTGGAGGTGAGCTCAAGGCCAGCGGCGACGGAGACGACTGCCTCGAAGAGTCCCTGGTCGCGGTCCGTCGCCATGCGTCCCATACTGGCAGCGTGGTGAGTATCGGAGCACCGGAAGGTGCGGTCAGGATCGCCGGATTCAGGCTGTCCGCCCGCGTGGCTGCCCTGGGCAGTGCGATCGCGATGCTGCTTGCGATGCTGCTAGCAACCACGCCGGCGATCGCGCATCAGCCCGTGCAGCTCACCTCCGCTGATCGCACGCCCGCGAGTGGCCCGCTGCTGGTGGACGGCACGGTGTCCTTCGCGGTCTACGCGACAGTGCGCGACGGCGCCACGCGCGGCTTCCGCGTGGGCATGCGCGAGGGGCAGCGGCTGGACATCCAACTGCTCATTCCCGATCGCGCGCCGGTCAATCGGCTATCGAGCAGCCGGTTGCCTCTCGTCACGGTTGTGGACCCCGCAGGACGGCGTACGACTCTCACCATCGATGAGCGCACGCCGTTCTACGAGCCCTACTCGGGCACGTCATACCTCTACCTCGCGCGGCTGTCTCAGTCAGCGCGATCAGGCACCTACCAGGTCATCGTGACCGGGCGCGACCGGGCGAAGGTGCCGGTCGTCATCGGAGTGGGCTACCGAGAGGTACCCGGCACCGTCCGCGACTGACGCAAACGAAAGCTCAGATGCCGAGGATCTTGGCCTTGGCGGCTGCGAACTCTTCGTCGGACAGCAGACCCTTGTCCTTGAGAGCACCCAGGCGCTCGATCTCGGCGACGGCATCCACCTGGGGCTCCGCGGCCGGCGCAGCAGCAGCCTGCTCAGCGGCTTCCTTGTCCGCCTGCTTGTCGGCCTGCTTCTGGGCAACGCGACCGCTGACGGCGGTAGCGGTGCCGGCGACAACGGCGGTGCGGGCAACGGCGCGGCCAATACGCGGCATGGGGGGCTCCCTTGATCGGTGGACCATTCGTGGATGCGTGCGCTGCCAGACTACGCGCCCACGTCAACCCCCGGCGCCGTAAGGGGATAGCCGCCTCACAGTCACGAGGGGTCAGCGCACGCGAGCAGTGCCCGCCGGGATGGCGTCGATGAGGGCCGCGAGATCCCCGCGCTCCTGCTCGGACCGCCAGCGCTCGGCGTACCACCCGCCCTGCTCGACCAGCTCCGCGTGGGTGCCTTCGGCACGCACCTGGCCCGCGATGATCACGACGATTCGATCCACTCGGTCAAGTCCACGCAGGCGGTGCGTGATGAGGAGCGTGGAATGCCCGGCCGTCACGGCAAGCAGATCATCGGTGAGGTCGTCAGCCGCCTGCGGGTCCAGGTGCTCTGTCGGCTCATCGAGCACCACCACTGGGCGTTCAGCGAGGAGCAGCCGCGCGAGCGCAAGGCGCTGGCGCTCGCCCCCTGAGAGGGAGGCGCCGTGCGGTCCGAGATCGGTGTCAAGCCCGTGCGGTAGATGCGTGAGCCAACCAGCGAGTCCCACGCGCGCGAGCACAGCACGCAACTCGTCATCGGTCGCACGCGGTGCGCCCAGGTGGAGGTTTTCGCGCACCGTGGTGTCGAAGACGTGCGCGTCCTGGGTAAGGAGGCCGATCTCCTCCCGCACCGCGTCTCCATCCAGCGCACGAATCTCGGTGCCCGCGAGTGCAACGGACCCGCCGTAGTCGAGAAAGCGCAGCAGGACCATCGCCAGGGTCGACTTGCCCGCACCGCTCGGCCCGACGACAGCAACACGCTCACCGGACGCCAGATCGAGGTCGATACCGCGCAGCACGGGTTCACCCACCTCGCCCGGCAGGGATGACGACGACCCACTCGGCCACGCGGCCGTGACCCCCCTGCACTGCAGTCGCAGTGGTGGTCGCGGCAGGGGCTGCGGCTCACGAGGATGATGCACCGGATCAGGTGCGTCGAGGATCTCGTTGAGGCGTTGCGCGGAGCCGCGCACGCGCTGGTAAGCGAGGGCGGATGAGGGCAGCATCGCGACGATGTCGTACACCGCGAGCGGCAGGAGGGCCGCGACGGCAAGCCAGGCCGGACCCAGGCGACCGTCGACAACAGCGGGAATCGCTGCGACCAGGCAAGCCACGACAGCCGCCCCCTGGAGTGCCGTGCTCAGGCCGACTCCCAGCCCGAGGCCCGCGGACTCTCGCTTGGCCACTGAGGTGAGTTCGACGTCGCGCCGGTCTATCACGGTCATGGCAGCGTCGATGGCGCCGAAGGCGAGCAGGTCGGCCACGCCGTCGAGACTGCTCACGACACTGGCGCTGAGTGCGCCTCGGGTGGGAG
>JBEGMG010000226.1:0-12485 GCA_041183165.1 Actinomycetota bacterium
GAGCTCCGTCGTGGCACCGGTCCCCGGACCACCCAGCACCACGCAGGCCCCCGGGCCGCGCCACGCGACGACCCGCTCCTGAGCGGGATCGAGGGCCGGCACACGAATCGGCTCCTGCGCGCTCAGGTGCAGGAGGGGGGCCGGCATGGGGACATCCCATCAGGGGGGTCTGACCAACGAGGGCCTCCGGGCTAGCGGAAGCGGGTCGCCCGGCCCGGGGACCCGACGGATGGGACGATCGAGGCATGACGGACGTGGGTGCGCGCCCCGGGGACTCCCCGGCGCAGCCACCCCTGTCGGGCTACCCCGCATCCGACGAATCGGCACCGCGACAGACCGTCGCGATCCCGCGACCCGTGGTACCTCCCCCGGCCCAGTCCACCGTCGTGATCGAGGACGGCGTGATCCCCCGCCGCCTACGCCGGCCACTGGATCTCGCTCGATTCCTCGTCGCGCTCGCGGCGACAGCGGCCACGGTCCTCATCGCCTACTTCGCCACCAGTACGACGGAGGGCATCGAGGAGGACATCACCGGAGGCGCGGCACTGCTGCCTTCCATCGTCATCCTGGCCCTCAACATCATCGGCGGGATCGGCCTGCTCGGACTGCCGATCGCAGCCGCCGTCAACCTCGTCATTCGTCGTCGCGTGCGCCAACTCTTCGACGCACTCGTCGGGCTGCTCCTGACGGTCATCCTGCTCACGCTCGCGTCGTACCTCGTCGAGACCTACGGCAGCGCCCAGTTGGTGACGGCGCTGGCCGGATCCGTGGGGGGCGACACCTCGGTGACCGCACCCATCATCGGGGGCCTTGTCGCCTTCATCACCGTGGCCCGGCTCATGAGCCGGCGCCCGTGGGATGTCCTGTCCGTGCTCGTGGTCGGCTCCCTTGCCACTGTGGCTCTGCTGAGCACCACTGCCACGGTGGCGGGACTGCTCATCTCCTTCTTCGTCGGCTGGGGCCTCGGCCTACTCACGCGCTACGCCGTGGGCACGCCGACCACGCGCCCCTCGGGCTCAGAGGTCGCCGCCACCATGGCCCAGGCCGGCTATCCGCTCACGGTCCTGCGCGCATCGCGCCAGACCTCGATGGGCCGCCGTTACGTCGCCACGACGCGCAGCGGGGAGTCCCTCGAAGTGGTCGTCCTCGACCGCGACCTCGAAGGCGCCGGCCTCGCGAGCGCCGCGTGGAAGGCCCTGCGCCTGCGCGATGAGTCGGGTCGGGGTGCCTTCAACATGCGTCGCGAGCTCGACCACGCGGCACTCATGGCCTACGCCGCCCAGGCAGCCAACGCGCCCGTCCCTCGCCTCCTGCTCACCAGCGAGGTCGGAGCAGACTCCGCCCTTCTCGCCTACGACTACACGGTCGCGACGCGTTTCAGCGACCTGTCACCGGAGCAGATCAGCGACGATGATCTGGAGCAGGCGTGGCGCGCCATGCGCACCCTGCACGACAACGAGATCGCGCACCGCAGTCTCACGAGCGAGAACATCCTCCTCGATCGCGAGGGAAAGGTGTGGCTTGTCGGAGAGGCGAGTGGCACCGTCGCAGCGGGTGACGTCGCGCAGCGCATCGACGTGGCCGAGTTGCTGTGCACCCTCGCCCTGATCGCTGGCGCGGATCGCGCCATCCGCACCGGTCGCAAGGTCCTCGGCGTCCCCGGCCTGGCCCGTGCGCTGCCTGTGCTGCAGCCGGTGGCCCTGACCCCGACCACGCGCAAGGCCATGCGCAAGAACCGCGACCTCATGGTCCACCTGCGCGACGCCCTCGTGGAGATCCGCCCCGACGGCGAGGTCGAGCAGATCAACGTCGAGCGCATCAAGCCGCGCACGCTCATCATGATCGTCGTCGGCACGGTCGCCGCCTACGTCCTGCTCTCCCAGCTCGCCCAGGTCGATCTTGGCGAGCTGCTCACCTCAGCCTCGCTCGAGTGGCTGGCCGTCGCCGTCGTCGCCTCCCTAGTCACCTACGTCGGGGCCGCATGGTCGCTCTCGGGATTCGTCCCCGAGCGGATCCCGCTGCATCGCACGATGCTCGCCCAGGTCGCCGGCGACTTCGCGACCCTCGTATCGCCACCGACCCTGGGATCGGTGGCCATCAACATGCGCTTCCTCACCAAGGCGGGGCTGCATCCGGCCCTCGCGGGCGCGAGCGTCGGTGTGTCGCAGGTGGCGGCCTTCGTCGTGCACCTACTGCTCCTGCTCGGCTTCGGTATCGCGGCGGGTACCCAGGCCGACTTCACCTTCGACCCGCCGCCCTGGGCTGTCATCGTCGCCATTGCGGTCGTGCTCCTCTTCCTCGCGGCCTTCGCCGTCGCCCCTTTGCGCAGATATGTCTTCGGACGCGTGCGCCCGCTCCTGCGCGAAGTCATCCCGCGACTGGTGACGGTGGCTCAGCGACCGATGAAACTGGCCGAGGGCATCGGTGGAATCGTGCTGCTCAACCTCGCCTACATCGTGGTGCTCCTCGCCTGCGTGCGCGCCTTCGACGGCGACCTCAACATCGCCGCCATCGCCGTCGTCTACCTCGCGGGCGCCACCATCGGCCAGGCAGCGCCCACACCCGGTGGCCTCGGCGCCGTCGAGGCCGCACTCGCCGCCGGACTCACCGCGGCGGGACTGCCCGGCGGCATCGCCGTCTCCTCCGTGCTGCTCTTCCGCCTCATCACCTTCTGGATTCCCACGATCCCGGGCTATGCGGCCTTCAACTGGTTGACCAAGAAGGGCTATCTGTAAGGTCCTGGCATGAGCGAAGTGAGCATCACGCCCCTGGTCGACGGTCCCCTCGAGGTCTCTGGCGCCTGCCGCGTCAACGCCTCCGACGGCACGGAGATCCGCAGCGCGGACAAGGTCTACCTGTGCCGCTGCGGAGCATCCGAGAAGAAGCCCTTCTGCGACGGCTCGCACAAGAAGATCGGCTTCGTCTCCAACGTCGAAGCCTGACTGCCCTCACACCCAGGCGGCGACGGCCAGTGTGAGCAGTGGCGCGATCACCAGGGCGGGCAAGAGGTCGGCTACGGCAATCCTGCTCACCTTCAACAGGCGCAGCGACAGTCCGAGCAGGATGACTCCACCCGTTGCCGTGATGGACGCGATCGCCGATGCCGCCAGGACCTGGCCCACGATCACGCCCAGGAGCGTAAACACTCCCTGCACGATGCCCACCGTCACGGCGGATAGCGCAACTCCCCAGCCGAGCGATGCCGCGAACGCGACAGACGCGAAGCCGTCGATGACGGACTTGAGCGCAAGCTGATCGATCCCGCGGCCTAGGCCGTCGGACACGGACCCCAGGATGGCCAGGGGGCCGATGCAGAAGAGCAGGGAAGCATCGACGAAGCCCTCGATGAACCGCGCCCGCCCGTCGTCGTCGGATTTCCTGCTCACCTTGCCTTGCACCCAGCCGCCAAAGGCCTCGACCCGCTCCTCGATCCGGAGCAGCGAGCCGATGACTCCGCCCACGACCACCGAGGCGAGCACGATGAGCAGCGGGCCGGCCGAACCGACCTCGGCGATCCAGATCTCGTCGAAGATGTCGGCGATGTTGAGTGCCGCGACGACCAGGGTGACCAGGCCGAGGGCCTGCATGATGAGCTCGCGCGTGCGCTCAGGAAGTCGATTGCCCACGAGTACGCCGAGCGCCGAGCCCACGACGATCGCCGCCATGTTGAGCAGAGTCCCGAGCCCGATCACCCGGTGAGGCTAGCGAAGATCAGTAGTACGGCGTGGAGGGATCCACCTGGAGCGACCACGCATTGATGCCACCGCCGACATGCACGGCGTCGGAGAAGCCCGCTCCGTGAAGCACGGCGAGCACCTCTGCGGAGCGACCACCGACCTTGCAGTGCAGCACGATCGGCTTGTCATGCGGCAGACCCTCCAGGGCCGAACCGTCGAGGAACTCCCCCTTGGGGATGAGCACCGCACCATCGATCGTCGCGATCTCCCATTCGATCGGCTCTCGCACGTCGATGAGCATGAAGTCGCGCTCGCCGCGCTCGCGCTCCTCGAGCATCTGCTTGAGGTCGTGCACGCTGATGGTGCTGTCTCGCGCCGCCTCGGCGGCGGCATCGGAGATCGTGCCGCAGAAGGCGTCGTAGTCGATCAGCTCCGTGACCGTGGCATTGGGCCCGCAGATGGCGCAGTTGGGGTCCTTGCGGATCCGCACCTCGCGGTAGTCCATCTCCAGGGCGTCATAGACCTTCAGACGCCCCAGCAGCGGATCGCCGATGCCGGTGAGGAGCTTGATCGCCTCGGTCACCTGGATGGAGCCGATGCTCGCGCACAGGACACCGAGTACGCCGCCCTCGGCGCACGACGGCACCATGCCGGGAGGCGGGGGCTCGGGGTAGAGGCAGCGGTAGCACGGGCCGTGCTCGGACCAGAAGACGCTCGCCTGCCCATCGAAGCGGTAGATCGAGCCCCAGACATAGGGCTTGCCCAGCAGCACGCAGGCGTCGTTGACGAGGTAGCGCGTGGCGAAGTTGTCCGTGCCATCGACGATGAGGTCGTACTGCGAGAAGAGCGGCATGACATTGCTGGAGTCCAGCCGCTCGTCGTGGATGACGACATCGACGTACGGATTGATCTCCTTGATCGAGTCACGCGCGCTCTCCGCCTTGGGGCGACCGATGTCGCTCTGGCCGTGGATGATCTGGCGCTGCAGATTGGACTCATCGACCGTGTCGAACTCCACGATCCCGAGGGTGCCGACTCCGGCTGCAGCGAGATACATCAGCGCGGGGCTGCCGAGGCCGCCGGCACCCACGCAGAGCACCCGCGCGTTCTTCAGTCGCTTCTGCCCCATCATCCCGACGTCCGGGATGATCAGGTGGCGGCTGTAGCGGCGGACCTCA
The DNA here is from genome assembly GCA_041183165.1 of Actinomycetota bacterium. Classification (GTDB taxonomy): domain Bacteria; phylum Actinomycetota; class Actinomycetes; order S36-B12; family S36-B12; genus Mxb001. The sequence goes on from JBEGMG010000226.1 coordinate 4,856, forward strand.
TCGGCCGACAGGCTGTCTGCGGGCTCCACGAGCGGGGGCAGGGACATCAGGCTCCTCCAGGGGACAGGCTCAGCGGTCAACGCTCGCGGAGCCTGGAATCTTCCCCACCATCATGGCGGCTCGGGGCCGCAGGCGCTCCCCCAGCCCTCGCGCACGGGTGCCTCGCGGCACACTGGCGCCATGGGACGTCCCGTCATCGGCCTGTCGACCTACGTCGAGCCCGCGCGCTGGGGCGCCTGGGATGTGCCCGCCGCCCTACTCCACACCTGGTACGTCGACGCGGTGCAGGCGGCCGGTGGTCGCGTCGTACTCCTGCCGCCAGACACGGCCGACGATGACATCCTGGATCGCATCGATGGCCTCATCCTCATCGGCGGAGCCGACGTCGGACCGGCGAACTACGGCGCAGAGCCGCATCCGACAGTCGATGCCCCGCGCGTCGAGCGCGATGCCAGCGAGCTCCTCCTGTGCCGCGGTGCCGTGACCCGTGATCTGCCGCTGCTCGGGATCTGCCGGGGCATGCAGGTCATGGCGGTTGCACACGGCGGCTCGCTCATCCAGGACCTCCCCGACGCCGGCTACGGCCTCGTGCATCGGGAGCAGCCGGGCACCTTCACCGAGCACGACGTGCGCCTCGCGGATGGGTCGCGCATCGCCGACATCTACGAGACGACGACACTGAGCACCAACTCCTCCCATCACCAGGGCGTGCAGGATCCCGGCAGCCTCACCGCCACGGGCTGGACCGAGGACGGTCTCATCGAGGCGCTCGAGGCACCGGATGCGCGCTTCGCCGTCGGAGTGCAGTGGCACCCGGAGCATCCCGATCGCCGCTCCGCCGAACTCCCGCTCTTCCGTGCGCTCATCAGCGCCGCCACCACCACCTAGGAGAGGACACCACCATGCAGGTTGACGTCAGGCACGGCCCGTCATTCGCCCTTGCTCGCTGCACGCTCGCGGCCGGCGAGCACGTCAAGGTCGAGTCCGGCGCCATGGCCGCCATGAGCGATGGCGTGACGCTGGACGCAAAAATGGAGGGAGGATTCCTCAAGTCACTGGGGCGCAGCGCACTCGGCGGCAACTCCTTCTTCGTCACGTCCTACACCAGCTCCGTCGACGGAGCCTGGGTCGACGTCGCCGCTGTCCTGCCCGGTGACATCACCGTGCTCGAGAGCACCCCCGAGCGACCCCTCGCTGTCACGCGGGGCGCGTGGCTCGCCAACGAGCAGAGCCTCGCCATGGACACCAAGTGGGGTGGCGCCAACAACCTCTTCGGCGGTGAGGGTGGATTCGTGTCGATGTTCACGGGCGCGGGCAAGGTGGTTGTCGCCTCCTATGGCGCCCTGGATATGCACGCACTCCAGCCCGGTGAGCGCATGGTCGTCGACTCGGGTCACATCGTCGCGTACGACGCCTACATCGCCATGAAGGCGCAGACGACGGGCGGCGTGATGAAGTCGCTGAAGTCCGGCGAGGGCATCGTCCTGGAGATCACCGGACCGGGGCTGGTGTGGACCCAGTCGCGCAACCCCAATGGCCTCATCACCTGGCTGACCGCGGTGCTGCCCTTCTCGCGCAGCTAACGCGAAAGCCCCGCTACAGGGGCGTGACGTAGGCGCCGGAGATGCCGCCGTCGACCAGGAAGTTCGATGCCGTGATGAACGACGAGTCGTCGGAGGCGAGGAAGGCCACGGCCGCCGCGATCTCCGAAGGCTCGCCGAAGCGGCCGAAGGGGATGTGGACGTAGCGCCGCGCGGCGCGCTCGGGGTCCTTGGCGAAGAGCTCCATGAGTAGAGGGGTCTTCACGGGTCCGGGTGAGATCGCGTTGACACGCACCCCCTGGCGTGCGAACTGCACGCCGAGCTCGCGCGACATCGAGAGCACGCCGCCCTTGGATGCCGTGTAGGAGATCTGCGAGGTCGCCGCGCCCATGGTGGCGACGAAGGAGGCGACGTTGATGATCGAGCCGCGCCCCTGCTCGAGCATGTAGGGGAGCACGGCCTTGCACCCGAGGTAGACCGAAGTGAGGTTGACATCCTGCACCCGCTTCCACGCCTCGAGACCGGTGTCGAGGATGGAGTCGTCATCGGGCGGGGAGATACCGGCATTGTGGAAGGCGATATCGATCGAGCCGTAGGTGTCGACGGCGACCTTGTACATCCGGTCGTTGTCCTCGGGCGACGTCACGTCGACCTTGACGAAGGTTCCCCCCACCTCCGCCGCAGCTGCCTCGCCCGCCTTGGCGTCCATGTCGGCGATGACGACATTCGCTCCCTCGCTCGCGAGGCGCTGCGCTGAGGCCAGGCCGATACCGCTCGCGCCACCGGTGATGAGAGCGGTGCGGCCCACAAGTCGGCGGCAGACGACGTCGGACATGGAGTTCCTTTCGATCGGGGATCAGTCGTTGGCGATGAAGACGTTCTTGGTCTCGGTGAAGGCCTCGAGAGCATCCGGGCCGAGTTCGCGCCCGAGCCCGGAGCGCTTGAACCCGCCGAAGGGGGTCCAGTAGCGCACGGACGAGTGGGAGTTCACCGACAGGTTGCCGGAGTCGACACCCCTCGCGACGCGCAGCGCACGACCCACGTCGCGGGTCCAGATGGATCCGGACAGACCGTAGTCGGAGTCGTTGGCCATACGGATCGCATCGGCTTCGTCCTCGAAGGGAACCACGACGACCACCGGCCCGAAGATCTCCTCGCGGTACGCGCGATCGGACTCCGATGCCGCCAGCACCGTCGGCGGGTACCAGAAGCCGGGACCGTCCGGGCACGCGCCGCGGAAGGCGACCTGCGCGTCGTCGACGAAGGATGCGACCGTCTCGCGATGAGCCGCCGTGATGAGCGGGCCCATCTCGGCGGTATCCAGCGAGGGATCCTCGACACGCACTCCGGCCACGGCCGGCTCGAGCAGGCCCATGAAGCGATCGAAGACCGAGCGCTCCACCAGGATGCGCGAGCGCGCGCAGCAATCCTGGCCTGCGTTGTCGAAGACGCCGTACGGCGCGGTGGCAGCCGCCCGCTCCAGGTCGGAATCGGCGAAGATGATGTTGGCGCTCTTGCCCCCGAGCTCGAGCGTGACGCGCTTGATCTGCGGCGCGCACCCCGCCATGACGCGCTCACCGATCTCGGTGGAACCGGTGAAGACGACCTTGCGCACGAGCGGGTGGGTGACGAAGCGCTCGCCCACCACCGATCCCTTGCCGGGCAGGACGGTGAAGACACCCTCGGGGATACCCGCTTCGAGGGCGAGTTCGCCGAGTCGAATCGCGGTGAGGGGGGTGACCTCGGCGGGCTTGAGGACGACGGTGCACCCCGCCGCGAGTGCGGGTGCGAACCCCCAGCCGGCGATGGGCATGGGGAAGTTCCACGGCACGATCACGCCGACGACACCGATGGGCTCATGGAAGGTCATGTCGACCCCGCCGGCCACGGGAATCTGGCGACCGAAGAGGCGCTCCGGCGCACCGGCGTAGTAGGCGAGCACGTCGCGGACGTTGCCGGCCTCCCAGCGGGCGTTGCCGATGGTGTGCCCCGCGTTGGTCACCTCGAGCTGCGCGAGTTCCTCGATGTGGTCATCGACCACCTGGCTGAATCGGCGGAGCAGCCGGGCCCGATCGCCCGGAGACACCGCTCGCCAGGCCGGGAAGGCGGCGTGCGCGCGGACGATGGCGGCGTCGGTCTCCTCCAGCGAGGTGGAGGAGACGTCGGCGATCTGCTGCCCGCTGATCGGGCTGATGACAGCGGTCACAGTCGCTCGAACCCCCTGTAGCGCTCCCAATCGGTCACGGCACGGCCGAAGGCTTCGAGTTCCACGCGTCCCATCCTGGCGTAGTGGTCTTGGACCTCTTGGCCGAAGGTCTCGCGAATCCAGTCGGAGCCCTCCCAGAGCTCGACCGCACGGGCGAGGCTGGTGGGCACGCGAGCCGCGTCGGCGGCGTAGGCGTTGCCCTCGAATGCCGGCTCGAGATCCAATCCGCGATCGATGCCATCGAGCCCTGCCGCGATGATGCCCGCGACCGCAAGGTAGGGGTTGACATCGCCACCGGGCACGCGATTCTCCAGTCGCAGTGAGGGACCGTGCCCGACCAGGCGCAGTGCGCACGTGCGGTTGTCGCGGCCCCACTTGATCGCGGTAGGCGCGAAAGAGCCCTCGACGAAGCGCTTGTAGGAGTTGATCTGGGGAGCGAAGAGCAGGGTGAGCTCCTCCATGTGGGCGATCTGGCCCGCGACGAAGGAGCGGCCCAGCGGTGACATGCCGTCCGCCGCTGCATCGTCGGCCATCACCATCGATCCGTCGAGTCCGCGGAAGGACAGGTGGATGTGGCAGGAGTTGCCCTCGCGCTCGTTGTACTTGGCCATGAAGGTGAGGGAGACGTCCTCTTGGGCCGCGATCTCCTTGGCTCCGGTCTTGTAGATCGTGTGGCGGTCGCACGTGGTGAGAGCCTCGTTGTACTTGAAGGCGATCTCATGCTGGCCCAGGTTGCACTCCCCCTTGGCGCTCTCCACCTCCAATCCGGCACCGGCCATGGCCAGACGGATACGGCGCAGCAGCGGCTCGACCCGGGCGCCTCCGAGGATGGAGTAGTCGACGTTGTAGAGGTTGGCGGGCGTGAGATCGCGATAGCCCGCCTCCCATGCCTCCTCATAGCTATCGAGGAAGACGATGAACTCCAACTCGGTGCCGACGAACGCCGCCATGCCGGCATCGGCAAGGCGATCGACCTGGCGCCGGAGCACCTGGCGCGGTGACGCGACGACGTCGGACCCGTCCTCCCAGAGGATGTCGCAGAGCACGCCGACCGCGCCCTCCTGCCAGGGGATGCGGTGCAGCGTGGAGAGGTCGGGGCGCATCACCATGTCGCCGTAACCGGAGTCCCATGACGACATCGCGTAGCCCGACACGGTGTTCATGTCGATGTCGACCGCGAGGAGGTAGTTGCAGCCCTCCGTGCCGTGCGCCAACGTGTCGTTGACGAAGTGGTCGGCATGGATGCGCTTGCCCTGCATGCGGCCCTGCATGTCCGTGATGCCGACGACGACCGTGTCGATGAGGCCCTCGTCGACCTCACGCCGCAGCGTGTCGACGTCCAGGGGCACCGGTCGAGCCATGTCCACCTCCCGAGTCGGGCAGTACGCCGGACGATCGGGTGTCCGGGGACGGGACCTTATCCCGCCAGAGGACCCTACTCAGCCGGGACGGACACCGGGGCGAACTTCCCCGACCACAGGTCCGCGACCAGGTCGGGGTGCTCCATCTGCGCCACATGGCCGCAGTCATCGAGGAGGACGACCTCGGCATCGGGGAACTCCCGTGCCGCCCGAGCGGCCGCCCGGGCATCGACGAGGACGTCGTCCTCGCCGTAGATCGCCAGGACGGGCTTGCGGACCTGCTGGGCAAGCCGCCAGGGGCGACGCGGACCCCGGTCCGCATAGGTCGCGAGGAGTCCACGGAGCGAACGAAGGAACGCATCGGTCGCGTAGGGCAGGGAGTCGCGCTGACCCGTCTCGGCGATGAGTGCCTCGCGAAGCGACCGGGGGATACGGCCGGGGTCGGTCGTGCACGCATCGAGCGTCGCCTGGACCCGCTGCTCGGCCGGGACCGCCGCGTAGCGGCGCACGAGAGCCTCTCCGAGCCCCGGCACCGCGACGACGGGTAGGTGCGCATTGCCGCGGCCCACTCGCGTCGACGGCAGCGCGGGTGACACGAGCGTGAGGGACGACACGAGATCGGGACGATGCGCGGCCAGTTGGAGGACGACGGCACCGCCCATGGAGTTGCCCACCACGTGCACGGGGCCTGTGACGCCGCGACGGCGGCTCCACGACTCGATCGCTGCCGCGACGGTCCGCGCGTGTCCGCGCGGGGAGTAGTCGCCATCTCGCGGGGGCGGTGACATGCCGAAGCCCGGGAGGTCGACGGCGAGCATGGCGGTGTGTCCGCCGAGTCGCTCCATCAGCGGGACCCAGTTCAGCGCCGAGCCGCCCAGCCCGTGGACGAGCACCGTGGCCGCGGGGCCTTCCCCAGCCTCACGGGCATGAAGCTCCCCGGTCGGAAGGGACCAGCGCTCGCCAGGGGGAATCGTCACCCGACTATGGGACCACGGCACGGGGGTGGAAGCGCGCTCGGGCACTAGCATGGCCACGTGACCGCGGCCGGGGATGCGCTCCCATCCGAAGCCGCTCCCCCGCGGCTTCCTCGCGAGGAGCGCCGCGCACAGGTGCTGCGTGCCGCTCGCGAGGTCTTCGTCGCCCAGGGCTATCACACCGCGGCGATGGACGACATCGCCGAGCGAGCGGGGGTGAGCAAGCCGGTCCTCTACCAGCACTTCCCCGGCAAGCTCGATCTCTACGTCGCCCTGCTCGACGACGGCATCGCCGTACTCCTCGACACCCTCCGGGCGTCCCTCGAGGCCACCACGGACAACAAGCAGCGCGTCCGCGGAGCGATCGCGGCGTACTTCGCCTTCGTCGATGATCCCGACGGCGCCTATCGACTCGTCTTCGAGAGCGACCTCACCAATGAACCCGCGGTTCGCTACCGCGTCGAGGCCGCTGACGACGCCTGCTCCCTGATGCTCGGCAGGGTCATCGCCGAGGACACCGGGCTCTCTGCCGCCCAGGCCGAGCTCCTGGCCGCCGGGCTCTTGGGCATGGCCCAGATCGCCTCCCGGCGCTGGTTGCGCGAGGAGCCGCGCATGACGCGCGAGGCCGCGGTCGATCTCATCGCCGGTCTGGGCTGGCGCGGCATCGGTGGCTTCCCGCTCTCTCACCCCCCGACGCCCTGATGCGGCTTCCGCGTTAGCCTGGGGACGAAGGAGGATCCGTGGAGATCAAGATCGGCGTTCAGCAGACCGCACGCGAGATCGTGCTGGAGTCGGACCAGACTCCCCAGGACATCGAGGCTGCGGTGCGTGCCGCCATCGCTGACGGCGGGATCCTCAGCCTCGAGGACGACAAGGGCCGGCGCGTCATGGTGCCCGGTGACCGCATCGCCTACGTCGAGGTCAGTCCCGCGACTTCACGCCGCGTCGGCTTCGGCACCTGATCGCTCCGCACTCAGGACGACAGGCCGAGCGCGCGCATGCGCCGCGAATGCTCATCGGTCAGACGCGACAGCATCGCGCCGATGGCCGTGAGATCCATGCCGCCGCTCTGCGTACCCACCTCGCCGACAAGCAGAGCGGTGAGCGCCTCTCGCTCCGCGGCGACATGCTGCGCCTGCGACAGTGCCTCGCCGACGAGTCGCCGCGCCCATAGGGCGAGGCGGCCCTCCACGCGTGGGTCCGCGGCGATAGCGGCCCGCACGCGGTCGACGACGAACGCCGATTGCCCGAGGTCCTCGCAGACGTCGAGCACGAGCGCCTGCGTCTGCGGGTCGAGGTAGGCGGCGATCTCACGATAGAAGTCGACGCCGATCCCATCGCCGACATAGGCCTTCACTAGGCCCTCGAGCCAGTCGCTCGGGGCCGTCATCTCGTGGAAGCGCTCAAGTGGTTGCCGGAAGGGCTGCATAGCGACAGCGGGATCCGCACCGATCTCCACGAGTCTGTCGCGCAAGCGGGAGAAGTGACGGAACTCGGCTGCAGCCATAGCAGCGAGCTGCGCTTCGTCCTCGATGGTCGGAGCCAACG
>JBEGMG010000227.1:0-8630 GCA_041183165.1 Actinomycetota bacterium
GTGTCGATGAGGCCGTTGAGAATCTGGTAGTAGCGGGTCGAGCTCATCTCGAAGAGGTCGCGGATCGCCTGCTCCTTGGCCCCGGCGTACTTCCACCACTGCCGCTCGAACTCAAGGATGCGCCGATCACGATCAGATAGCGCGGCTGCTGCCTGATCGTGGTCGAGGCGAGCAGCGCCCGAGTCCATGCTGACGACTCCTTCGGGGGAAGACGGACGCCATGTGGCGCCCGGAGTGGTGCCGCCATCGTAGGAGGTGGCCCCGGTCAAGTCATTCACCTGCCGTGCCGCGCGTCGCGGCGGGTTGGTCCAGGCGCTCCGCGATGCGCTTCACCTGCTCCTCCATGGTGCGCAAGTGATCCAGAACGTCTTCGAGTCGCGGTTCCTCACGTGAGGGAGCAGGGCCGATCGAGGGAGAGGGATGTGGATCCACGGACGACTGTGACTCCTGAGACTCCTGTGACGAATTGCTCGCGCTCGAGGAGTTGGATGAGTTGATGAAGCGACTCGCCACGGCAGCCGTGACGGCCCCGACCGCGGCCGCGCCGGTGAACATGATGAGGACCGCAATGACCCGACCCCCCACGGTCACCGGAGTGAAATCGCCGTAGCCCACCGTCGTCACGGTCACGAAGGCCCACCAGGTGGCGTCGCCGAAACTCTTGATGTTGGCTCCGGCGGCGTTGATCTCGAACATGAGCGTGAAGAGCGCGCCGAAGAGGACGACGAAAGTCACGGCATAGACGGCGTACAGGCCCACGATCTTCGCCAGGGCATTACGGTCCCTGGCCACGCGCATCACGGCGGTGATCACGAGCAGGATGCGCAGGGGCGGGAAGAGCAGCGCGATCATGAGCGGCCAGCTGCGCTTGACGAAGTTCCTCTTCTTCGGATCCAGCACGAATCGGATGGAGAGGTCCACGGCAAAGATGCCCCACGTGATGATGCTTATGGTGACGCCCTCACGCCGATACGTCGGCGACAGGGCAGCCGACCACGTGAAGAAGGTCGAGACCAGCCAGCTGATGGAGACGATGAACATCGGCACCGAGGAGAACTGGTCGTACCAGCGCTGAGCAGGCGTAAGGGTCGCGGGGTCGGGCCCAGCGAAGTAGCGCTTCCAGAAGCCCGGATGCTTGCGGGACTTCTGGTCGGAGTCCGAGGTGGGAGCGGGACTGGCCATGGACCAAGCCTCTCAGACGGACGCCGTCACCCTCCGCTTCGCCGCCGCCACCGGATGATGGTCCACGAGAAGAAGTACCCCATGCCATTGGTCGCCCAGTGCAGGCCCATGGGCGCGAGGACGCTGCCCGAGACCAGGCGCAAACCCGCGAAGATCACGCCGGCGATCGTGGTGGTGAGCACCGAGAGGGCCACCGCGAGGATGTTGCCTCGCCGACCCTCGCCCACGACCGATCCCAGGGCAGCGCTCTGCTCGTGCGTGCCGATAGACGGCAGGATGTGCCACAGACCAAAGAGGATTGCCGAGATGACGATCGCCCAGACGACGCCGAAGCGGCGAGCCAGCATGGAGAAGAGCACGGCGCGGAAGGCGATCTCCTCGAACAGCACCGTGCCGAAGGGAACCTCGACGAGCGCCTGGAACATGAGGCGTGGGCCGCTCATGCCCGCGACACGCTCGTCGTGCATCGCATTGCGACCCTTCTGGAAGGACGCCGCGACCAGGTAGCCGGCTGTGACAACGATCACGCACCCCGCGCCCCAGAGGAAGCCGGGGACGAGATAGCCCCAACCGAGCCCCATGTCGGTCCAGCTATTGCCGTCGAGGAGGCCGATGGCGAGGACTCCGAAGGAGCCGCCGACAGCCCACAGCAGGTAGTGCCCCTGGGGGGCCAACCGGTTGTTGATCACGTTGAAGGCGATGAGCGCCACGATGAGCAGCGCGAGAGGCCACCACGGCAGGCCCGACACCTGTTCCGGAGCCGTGATGGTGAGCACCTAGTGAGCCTACGACTAGCGTGGGAGCGATGACGCCGTACGCCGCCCTGCTGGAGCGCGCCCGCAGGGATCCCGCATCCCCGCTCCTCACCTATCGTGACCTCGCGACGGGTGAGCGCATGGAGTTGTCCGCAGCCAGTCTCGCCAATGCCATTGCCAAGACGGCAGGGATGCTGCGCGATGAGTTGGACGCCGATCCCGGCTCGGTGATCGCCATGCACCTGCCCTTTCACTGGCAGCGGGTGGTCTGGCTTGGCGCTTGCGCAGCCACGAGCACGGTCTTCGCGCCTGGCGCGGCGCCCGGGGAGTGCGATGTCCTGGTGGTGGACCGCGCACGCCTAGGGCTCGCCGGCACGGCGCGCGAAGACGTCCTGGTCTCCCTTGCCCCCTTCGGCCTGCCCGAGCGGGCTGACGTGCCGCCGGGAGTCACCGACGCGGCTGTCGCCATGCGCGGACATCCCGATGCCTTCGTGCCGTGGGAGCCAACGGCGGACACCACACCGCTCCTGCGGGGGCCTGACCGCAGTCTCAGTCACGGCGATGTCATGGACGCGGCCAGCGCGGAACTCGCAGCACGGGGCATCGGGGTAGGCGAACGATTTGCCCTCGTGGAGCCCGACCCGCAGTCGGATCTGCTCGCTCTCGCGGGTCCCCTCGCACGCGGTGGCGCAGCGATCCTCTTGGCTCGGTCCGACTCAGGGGATGTGGCGGCCACCCTGCGCGAAGAAGGGGTGACGACCGAGGCATGATGACGTCATGACCGGCACGCACTCGCGCTGGAGCATCGGCTCGACGAATTCCATCCTCAGCATCGGATCGCGCAACTCCGTGCTCTCCATTGGATCCGTGGGATCAGCACTGTCGATCGGATCGATTGGCTCGTTCGCCAGCATTCTGAGCGTGGGATCCTTCGCGAGCGCGGGCTCGATCATGTCCAGCGTGTCGCTGCTCTCGGTGATGTCGCACCGGAGAGTGCGCGGGCTCACCTCTGCGCGATCGTCTCGCTAGAGGACCTTGGCGACGCGCGTAGGGCTGCTCGCCACCGGGGTACTGCCATCCATGACGACGACGCGCCAGCCGTACGTCGTGCCCTTGCCCCCCACGGGGACGCCGAAGGTGAACCTGCCGTCATCGGTCGGCGTGGTGGTCGCGCGGTCCTGCCACGCCCCGCCGTTGACCTGGACCTGGCGCACGACAGTGAGGCCGGCACGTGGCTTCTTGATGACACCCGAGAGCGTCACGAGGGTGCCGTCCTTGACGTCGCCCGCGGGATTGGCGACGAGCGTCACTCCGCCCTTGGGCACCGGCAGGGGGCCAGCAACATCCTGGTCGCTCACGCGAGTGAGGAACGGCGACTTCATGCTCGTGTAGCCGACGGCCTGTCGGAACTTCTGGGCAGAGATGGTGCTCGTGCGATTATCCAAGGAGCGTGCACGCACCTTGACGGGCATCGACGGACTCCCTGACTCGTCCGGCTTGAGGATGATCTCCATGACGTTGTCGAGGCCGAAGATCTCCTCGACGCGCTGCTGCGTGAGCACCACGCTCCAGGAGCGGTAGGGGTTGCCCGACGCATTCAGGCTCCACTCGTCCTTCACACCCGCCGCCCAGGGGACAGAGCTGCCACCCCAGACCGACGATGCCGAGAGGGTGTGTCCGCCCGTCGCCGCCGTGTAGAAGGCGTTGATCGGCCTGCCCTGATACGTCGCAGCCAGCCCGGTCGTCGCAGTCGGCCGGGTGGCGTCGACCGCCTCGGCCCAGCGGTTGGGATCGCCGTACTGGCTCTCGGCGAGCCAGCCGCGGAAGGTCTGGTCGTACTTCGGACCGTCGCCGTCGTCCATGTGGCAGCCGCAGTCCGAGTCCAGCCCGCGTGCCACCTGCGAAAGCGCGTACGAACGTGAGGCGATGGCCTGGGACTGGAGCGCCGCGTCCGGCCAGGTGGGGTTCACTTCGGCGATGCCCTTGAGGTACTCGTCACCGAGGCGCAGCGTGTTGACCACGGCCAGTCGGCGACCGCTGGAGGTCTCCAGTGACGTGAGGTCGACCGTGCCGTAGCGGTAGCGATGCCCCAGGCTCGCGAAGGACTCCCCCGGACCAGCCACGTTGAGCAACGCCGGAGCAGACCCGGCTCCGCCGGGATCGCGCGTGCCCGACCATTGCAGGGTGACGACGCGTCCGCGTCCGAGGCTCTGGCTGCTGCCCCCATCGGTACGGCGCACCGTGACGTAGCGGCCCGACGGCGCGAAGCTGAGATGAGCATCAGTGCCGAGCACGATGGTCTTCTGGCCGAAGGACACCTGCAGCTGAGCGCCGGAACCACCCAGGTCCTCGACACGCGCATGCGCCTGCGTCCCCTGGTAGACCAGACCGATCCGCACATCTGCGGAGTCTTCGACCGACTCCACCTTCGCGGAATCCGCCGCCGTCTGTCCGCGGTAGTAGTACTCGACGATGTCCTTGGCCTTCCACCGCTTGGGATCGGCGGTTGCCATCGCGTAGGCGCCCCACTGCGACAGACCGACACCGTGGCCGTAGCCGGTGCCCTCGACAGTGAACTGCTCGGGCGGCGTACAGGGATCGGGAGGCGAATCCGCCGTGGCCGCGATACGCGCCACGCCCGTCCACGGGAAGAGCTCCTTGCCGTTGCTTGATGCCTCGATCTCGAAGGTGTAGAGGCCCGGCGGGACCTGCTTGCCCTTGGAGTCGCGCAGGTCCCAGGTGAAGGGCACGGTGGCGGCGTCAGGGGTCGATGCCGACATGGTGCGCACGGGATCGCCACATGCATTCGAGACGGTGAGCGTGGCGTCCATCGGGCCGATCGAGCGCGGGCTCACGACGATGTCACCGCCGGTACCCCAGGGGACACGATCTCCAGAGATGGACGGTGGGAAGAAGTTGCGTCCCTGCCGAGCGGAGACGGCCAGGCGGATGTGGTTGAGCGTTGGCCTCAGGAATTCACCCGGACAGGATGTCGAACCAATGTCGCCGTGACCGGCGATCGTCTTGGATGTGACCTTCTCTCCGGGCCAGTACATCGACGTGGTGCCCTGGCCCGGTCCGGGTCCGGCTGAGGTGAGCACCGCGGAGCCCAGGGGGTTGACGTCGTTCAGCTCGAACTTCCACGCGATGAGATCGCTGATCGCGTCGAGGATCTTCTCCTTCGTGGGCGCATCGGGATTGAGCGTGTCGGCGTTGCCGAGGAAGGACACCGCGAAGGTCTCGGCGTTGAAGCCTGAGGTGTGCGCGCCGATCACGGCCCGGTCCATTCCACCGGCGCGTCCCTCGTAGAGGCGCCCGAACCGGTCGACCATGAAGTTGTATCCGAAGTCGTTGACCTGGATGCCCTCCGTGAACCACGAGTAGATATTGCGCATTTGCTGGGCCGCCTGAGCAGGCGTGTAGTCATTGGTGGATACGACGTGGTGCACGAAGGCGACCTTGATGGTGTCTGAGTACGTCGTCTTGCCACTGCGCAGGGACTCGTCAGCTCCCCATTGCGCACGCGTGATGATCGTCGGTTTGCGCACGGCCGCCTGCGCCGACGAGGTCGGTGCGTCCGCACCCAGGGCGGCGTCCTCGGGACGGACCGGGTTGTCGATGAGCGAGATCTGGGTGTCTGCCGGCATCTCGCCCGAGGGCGTGTCGATACGTACCTGGATGCCGTCTGCGTCATCGGTGACAACGGGCTCGGTGGCATAGCGCGCCCGCTTGCCCTCATCGGTCTGGGGATCAGGCAGGTGCTCGCTCACAGGAAGTTCCATCCACGGCAGCCACTCGCCGTCCTGGCGCACCCGCATGACGATCCGCGTGGACGCGTCGAACGGCTCGGCTGCGGTGATGCCCACAAGCCCGAACGAATCGGTCGTGGTCGGCGGGATCGCCGCTGCCGCACGCAGTGCTGGCGCGGCCCGCGGCCCCGAGATCGCCCGCTCATGGGCGTGGTCCTCGCCCGCCACCGGCACCGGGGTACTCGCGGCTGGCGTCGCGGCCAAGGCGCCCGAGGCGATGCCCTCCAGCGGGATGGTCCTGACTTCCGCGCGGATGGGATCGGGGTCGCCCGCCATGCTGCCGGCCACGGGGAGGGAGAGCGTCGCCGGGATGACGAGGGCAGCCGTCACCACCGCGAGAACTCTCACCCACCGAGGGTGCCTGAGCGTCCGAGACGAGGCAAGGCGACTCACCCAACGCACAGGTCACTCTGATCACATTCCCAGGCGATGCCCCCGCGCGGAGCCTTGACCCGGGGGAGGCCCTGACCTGCGCCGTGGGGAACCCTGACCTGTCGCGAGGCGTCCCTGTGAGGCGTGCCGCCCCTGGCCGCCCGTACCCTGGGGGCCGGGGGAGCCCGACAGGGGCGCATCGGCAGATCGGCACCGGAGGGAGCGGGAGACATGCGCCAGCGCTGGTCCCGCATCCTGCTCAGCGTGGCGGCTGCGATCGTCCTCGGCCTCAGCCTCACCGGTGTCGGTATCCAGGTGGCCTCCAGCCAGCTCGAGGGCAACATCACCGCCGTAGACATCAGCCCGACGATCGGTCGCGACCACGCCCCCATCCAGGTGGTGGACGAAGAGGGCAACTACCAGGCGGTCAACGTCTTGCTCATGGGCAGCGACAGCCGTGAGGGCCAGACGAGCAAGAAGTACGGCGACCCGGATCTCTACACCGGTGAGCGGTCGGACACCACGATCCTGCTCCACCTCTCTGCCGACAGGTCATTCGCGACGGCGGTGAGCATCCCCCGCGACACATGGGTGATGCTCCCCGAGTGCAACGTCGATGGCGAAACAGTCGGCGCCTTCGAAGCCAAGTTCAACACCGCCTTCGAAATCGGCGGCCCGGGATGCACGGTCAAGCTCGTCGAGCAGATGACCGGGTTGACCATCGATAACTTCGCCGTCATCGACTTCGAGGGCTTCAAGAACGTCGTCAACGCACTCGGAGGCGTGGAGGTGTGCCTCACCGAGCCCGCAAGCGATCCCGCGAGCGACCTCGAGCTCCCGGCCGGCACCAGCATCGTCAACGGCGAGCAGGCCCTGTCCTTCGTGCGCGCCCGCAAGACCCTGAGCGACGGCAGCGATCTGAGCCGCATCAAGAGGCAGCAGGCATTCCTGTCCTCCATGATCCGTGAGGCGTCCTCGACGGGGCTGCTCCTCAATCCCGTCAAGCTCTACTCCACTCTCGATGCCGCCACGTCCGGGCTCACGACCGATCCCGGCCTCGCCGACATCGATGTCCTGCGCGACCTCGCCCTGAGCGTGCGCGGCATGGCTCCCGGGGATATCGCGTTCCTCACGATGCCCTGGGTCGAGCGAGGTGACGGCGAGAACGTCCTCGTGGATGAAGCGTCGGCCGCACCCCTGTGGAAGTCGATCGCCGACGACACCCCTTGGATCAAACCCAAGAAGTCCACGGACGACTCCACGTCCACTACCAAGACGCCCGACATCACGGTGCAGCCCGCGGAGATCTCGGTCCGCGTCCTCAACGGCAGCGGCATCGCCGGCCGTGCGGCCGAGGTCGCTGCGGCCCTCGAGGCGCAGGGCTTCACTATCGCGGAGATCGGGGATGCGGACCGTTCGGACTACGCCACATCCGAAATCCGACACGACGCAGCCTCCGCGGAGGCAGCACGCACGGTTCTCGCGGCTCTCCCTGGCGCGACGACGGTCGCCGATGATGCGACAGCGACCATCACGATCATCCTCGGCACGGCCTACACCGGAGTGGAGAGCATCGTCGCCGACGTAAACGTGTCCCCCTCCGCCTCATCGAGCGAGCGGGAGAACGACGCCATTACGGCACCCACCACCGCCGACAAGGTGCGTTGCGACTAGGCGTACGACTGGCGCTTCATGATGGCGGCACCCTTCTCGAAGTCCAGACGCTCGACCGTGAAGCCGGGGAATCGACCCACCCAGTCGTCGAGGATCTCCTGCTCGTCGCGACGGATCATGTCGTCGAGCACCACCACCGCATCCGCGGATAGCCGGTCATGCAGCGCCGGCAGCGCGGGCCAGCGCGCATGCGAGGTCCCCTGACCGGGTGGGCCATCGATGCTCATGAGGTCGACTCCGTCGATACCGGCCAGGGCATCCAGGTCGTACCACCGCACGGTGCGACCCGCGATCTCCTGCTCGCGCAGCGGCGCGTGGATCACGGTAAGCCAGTCCTGCACTCCCTGCCGGCGCGCCAGCTCGCGGGTGCCCTCGGCAAATGCCTCGTCGTGGTCGACGCCGATGACGCGCCCGTCGTACCCCGCGGTGCGCATCGCCGCGGCCATCCACACACTTGACTGCCCGCTGCCGAGATCGACGACCGTGCGTGGGCGGTGCTCGAGGACGTATCCGGCGAGCCAGAGCAGCAGATCCTCGGATGCCGCCCACGTGCCGGGTCGCGGCATGGGCAGGGACATCGGGACCAGGCGCATGAGCTGGATGTAGTCCTCGAGCAGCACGACCTGATCGTCGACCTTGTCGATGAGAGTGAGGCGCATATCGCGAAGGTCGCCGCGCTGCTGCTCGAGCGCCTTCCGCACGGAGGGGAGCGCCGAGGCAGCGTTCTTCGCCTCGCGCTCAGCGGCTGCACCGCGCTCGCGCGCTTCCCTTGTCGCCTTGAAGAGGATCTCGTGGCGCCTCT
This sequence comes from Actinomycetota bacterium, assembly GCA_041183165.1. Classification (GTDB taxonomy): domain Bacteria; phylum Actinomycetota; class Actinomycetes; order S36-B12; family S36-B12; genus Mxb001. Next base: position 8,595 of record JBEGMG010000227.1, read on the forward strand.
CGGCGATGGCGCGCATCTCCTCGAGCCGCTTGGACG
>JBEGMG010000228.1:0-4170 GCA_041183165.1 Actinomycetota bacterium
AGGTCCGCGGGAAGCACGACATCAGCCCCTGACAGCGATCGACCGGCAACCTGAGGGAAGTCCACGCGACGACTATCGCAGGCTGATCCGATAACGACGTGGCGCCGCACGAGCCGGTCTAAGCCACCTGCAGTGACCGCTTGCTGAGACCGTAGAACGATCCCGTGATCGTGGTCTCGGGTGCCCCCTCGGGATCACTCGCAGCACCGAGCGTCACGAAGATCGGCGTGAAGTGCTCCACCGTGGGGTGGGCGTAGGGCATGCCGGGTGCCTCGCGGAAGCGAGCGAGCTCGTCGATGTCGCCGCGGGCAAGGGCGTCGGCCGCCCAGGCATCGAAGTCGGCCGACCATCCCGGGGGTGTCGCCGCCGTGGACCAGTCGGTGAGGAAGGGCAGGCCATGGGTGAGGAAGCCGGATCCGATGAGCAGGATGCCGTGATCGCGCAGCGGCCGCAGCCGGCGACCGAGATCGATCAGCGCCTGCGGGTCGTGGGCAGGCAGCGACATCTGGATGACGGGAATGTCGGCCTGCGGATACATCACCTTGAGTGGCACCCACGCGCCGTGATCGAGACCACGCGAGGAGTGCTCATAGAGATCCTGCGAATCGGGGAGCACGGAACGCACGAGCGCGGCAAGCGCTGAGGCATCAGGTGTCGAGTAGGTCATCCGGTAGTAGTGCTCGGGGAAGCCGGAGAAGTCGTAGACAAGCGGTGCGCCCGCGGCCGTCGCCGAGATGGCGAGCGGTGCGGCCTCCCAGTGGGCACTGAGGATGACGATCCCGCGGGGCCGGGGCAGTGCACTCGCCCAGTCGGCGAGCTCGCGGGTCCACAGTCGATCGTCGAGGAGTGGCGGTGCGCCGTGGCCGAGGTAGAGCGCGGGCATAGGAGTGCCGCCGGCCGCGGGCTGGGGCGTGGGCGACTCCATGGGCACCACGATACCCGATAGTTCAAACCTCAACTACTTTGTCCTGGCGTCCGCTTGGCCGCTGGCGTCGTTCGCCCCACCCGGGGCGATGCGCATCGCCCCAGTAGTGTCCCCACCACCGAGTCCTCCGGGCTTGGTCCACAGTGAGGGACCCACATGACCCAAGCCCTAACTCGCAAGCACAGGACGGCGCTGTCGATCCTGGTCGCCTGCGCCGCCATCATCGGCGCTACTGGCGCCGCCACCGGTGCCTCGGGGGCGGAACCGGCCGCCAAGGAGACGGCCTCCGCGCCGCTGCGAACGATGTCCATCTACGGCAACACGGGCTTGGGTCCCAACTCACTCGTGATCGACGCCGAGGGGACCGTCTACACCGCAAACGCCAGGGATAACACGGTCACCAAGATCACCCGGAGCGGCTACTCGTCGATCTTCGGCACCACCGGTGAGCAGCCGATGGGCATTGCCCGCGACGCCGACGGCACCATCTACACGTCGAACATCGGTGACAACACCGTCAGCAAGATCACCCCGGCCGGCGAATCCACGGTGCTGGGCATTACAGGCAAGAGGCCGATGGGCATCCAGGTGGACTCCGCCGGCAACGTCTACACCGCCAACTACATCGACGGCACCGTCACGAAGATCGCTCCGGATGGGTCGTCTCGCACGCTCGCAGCCACCGGCACGCACCCTCTCGGGCTTGCCCTGGATCGCGCGGGCAATGTCTACACGGCGAACGAAGGGTCCAACACCGTCACCAAGATCACCCCTGCCGGAGTGTCCTCAACCCTGGGCACGACCGGCGAGTGGCCGCAGGCGATCGCCATCGACTCCGCCGGGAATGTCTACACGGCCAACTGGAACAGCTCCAACGTCTCGAAGATCACGCCGGCCGGGAAGTCCACGATCCTCGGCGTCACCGGCAAGCGGCCCATCGGAATCACCCTGGACTCCGCCGGCAACGTCTACACGACCAATAACGGCGCAGACAACGTCTCACGCATCACCCCCGGCGGAAGGTCGCAGATCATCGCACTGACAGAGCGGCGCCCCTCCGGCATCACGGCTGATGCATCGGGCAATCTCTACGCCGTCAACTTCATGTCCCACACGGTGTCCAAGATGCATGCACGACCGGCGACTCCGTCGAACACGTTGCGGCTGAGCACGGTGACCGTCGCGTCCCCAAGGAACTCGGCGGCGTGGATCATCCCCTTCTACAACGACGTGTACGAGACCAAGGACTCCTGCCTGGTGGCGCTCCCGGACGTTCAGGAAGCTGTGCAGGCCAATCCCGATCCCGCGGTGCAGAAGGAGTCCGCGACTTCCTGCATGGGTGTGGGCGCCGTGCCCTACACGTTCGACATCGGCGAGCTCGAAATCACCACGTCCCAGTGGGTGAGATTCCTCAACACGGTGGACCCGATGGGGTCCAACGCCCACCACCTGTGGGACGCGGCGGAGAGCGCCGCGGTCTGGCCGAAGTACGGGTCCATCAATCGCGACCTGCGGGCGACGCCCGGCCAGCGCTACTACATCTCGTCACCGGGGTGGGCCAACAGGCCCTATAACCAGGCCGACTTCAGCCGTGCCGCGCGCTTCATCAACTCCCTTCAGAACGGCCAGCTCCTTTCCAAGAAGGTGAACTACGTCACCACCGTCACAGGGACGTCTCTGAAAACGACCACCTACACGGTGCGCCTGTCGACCAACACTGAGACGGGCATGTACACGATGAGCGATCCCAGGGCCACGCGTAACTCCACCAAGGGATTCGCGCTGACGAGCCAAAACGAATGGATCAAGGCGGCGTACTTCGATCCGAACGGTGGTGGCAAGTTCTCGTACTGGGACTACCCGACCAACCCGGGCCTGTATGTCAACTGCCCCGTGGACGACAGCGGATGCGCGGAGGGCGAGCAGCCCAATGCCGTGGAGATGGGCCCTGACGGCAATGTCTCCAACGCCGACCAGCAGCCACTGGCCTCCTTCGAGGCAGTTCCCGGCACCGCGCCGGACTGGTGTCCTGTTGTCTATCTGACCGCCGAGGAGTGCACGAAGGATGCGCCGTTCCCGCCGATCCTTCCGTACAACGGCAACGTGAGCCCGGTAGGCCAGGCCCTCACGCGCTCACCGTGGGGCACCCTCGACCAGGGTGGCAACGTGGTGGAGACGCTCGACACCATCTCCCCGCCTCCGGCGCTGACCGACCCCACGGTCGTCTGGCGACGCTGGCACGGAGGCGTGGTCACGGCGACGGCGTACCAGATGTGGCTCTCCGCAGTGGGTACGACGCCCCAGACGATCCCGGGCTACGCCATCAATCCCTGGCGCGGCTTCCGCATCGCCGTACGCGGTCTGTGAGTCAAGGCTCCCGGTGCCCCCTCGTGCGGGGCGCCGGGGGCCGCGACGCTTGCGGTGGACGATTCAGCGCGCTCGGCGTAACATATAGTTCAACGCTCAACTACCTAGCTAGTTGTCGACCGAGGTGGATCCGCCTCGGGAAACCAGCACACTGGGTTTGACCGCAGAAGGAGAGACCGTGCCCGCCGTGACCGTCGACAACCCGCTCACGCTGCCGCGCATCCCCGAGCCCAATCCGGCGCTCAAGGACCGCCCGGTCGTGTCGATCACGACAGCACCGCGTGGCTTCGAGGGTGAGGGCTTCCCGGTACGCCGTGCTTTCGCGGGCATCGATCTGCGCGCCCTCGACCCCTTCATCATGATGGATCAAATGGGTGAGGTGGAGTACGCACCCGGTGAGCCCAAGGGCACGCCGTGGCATCCCCATCGCGGCTTCGAGACCGTCACCTACATCATCGACGGAATCTTCGAGCACGCGGATTCGCACGGCGGCGGCGGAGTGATCACCAACGGAGACACCCAGTGGATGACCGCGGGCGCCGGAATCCTGCACATCGAGAAGCCGCCGGAGCACCTCGTCGTGAGCGGCGGGCTCTTCCACGGCATCCAGCTGTGGGTCAACCTCCCGAGCAAGCTCAAGATGGCCGAGCCGCGCTACCAGGACCTGCGCTCAGGACAGGTCGGTCTGGCCACATCTCCCGATGGGGGCGCACTGCTGCGCATCATCTCGGGGGATCTCGCAGGAGTGCAGGGACCCGGTCAGACCTACACCCCCGCGACCCTCATCCACGCGACGATCGCCCCTGGTGCTGAAGTCACGCTGCCGTGGCGCCAGGACTACAACGCCCTGGTCTACGCACTGTCCGGCGACGGCCAGG
>JBEGMG010000229.1:0-3062 GCA_041183165.1 Actinomycetota bacterium
GCTCCTTCCTGGACGCCGGTCAGGATCCGAACGACCCGACCATCGCCGGCCTCACCGGCAGCGTGAACGTCAGCTTCCGCGCGGCGCTGTACGGCAACGGCCTGCAGTCCGCTCTGGCCAAGTCTGACGGCACCAACGTGAACCTCGGCTGGATCTCGGGCTATTCGACCGACAACCTGCCGAAGCGTTGGATGTTCGTGCCCTTCTTCACCACCGAGACCGCCTCGATCAACGGCTTCGACTTCACCGCCTTCGGCAGTGACAGCGGCACCGCGGATCTGGTCCAGTGGAAGGTCATCGCGCGCAACAGCGCCGATGCGAACCAGGGCGCGTTCGGCCAGCCGTTCGGCGACGGCGAGTTCGACGCGGCGCAGGTGCTCTTCGAGGGCTCCGAGCCGTTCGACATCGAGGCCTACGCCGACATCGGTGACCAGTACGGGCAGCGCTACTTCGTCGACATCAGCACGCCGTTCGAGCTCGCGGCAGGTGACTACTACTTCACCTGCTACGGCGACAACACGGCTGGTTCGGCGGCTGGCGTGTACTTCGCCTGGCTGAGCTACGGCATCGAAGGCATCCCCGACATGTACCTGGCGTCGCTCAGCGGCGCGGGTGACGCGGATCAGAACGGCGACGGCGCCGCGGATCCGCGCGTCGTGGGCAAGGCCTTCGGCTGGCGTGGCGTCGGCGCTGGTCCCAGCGTCCGTGCATACCAGGTGTTCGATGCCGACGGCACGACTGAGACCTACAAGACTCAGGCTGCCGACAACGCCGGTCTGGCGTACCAGCCCGCGTTCACCATCAAGGGTGACCTCGCTGCCGCCTGCTTCGGCGACATCGACGGAAGCGGCGAAGTCGACAACGGCGACGTCGCGTTCGCCCTGCTCGACTACGGTCCGTGCCCGGGTTGCTCGACGGACCTGGACGGCACTGGTGAGGTCGACTTCGGTGACGTCGCCCTCATCCTCCTCAGCACCGGTCCGTGCTTCTGATGCACGGCTGATCTGAGAAGGCACATCTCTACGGGTACACGACCCCCCGGCCTTGCGCCGGGGGGTCTTCCTTTTTGCGGAGTCGATGGCGATCTTCGCGTGGAAACGGGGGTTTGGTGGTGGCGTCGCGTCACCGGTGGGTCACATTGATCCCACGGCGTGGTGCGTCCACGCCGCTGGCCGCCACCCACTCGGGAGTCTCAGTCCATGTCTCACTTGACCCGTGTCACGACCTGCGTTTCGATCGTCTCGCTCGCCGCTTCGGCTGCCGTGGCGCAGGTCTGTGATCTGGACTCGCCCGCGTCGCCCGCCAATCTGGTGGACTCCGGGTTCAATCAGACGATCCTGAAGGACGGAAACGGTGGCTGGTACACCGCAGCGGACCCGACGACGGGCCTCTTCCCGTTCCTGGAGGCGGGCTCGTACGCGCCGGGCAGCAGCTTCCGGGTGACAGGGCAGGTGGGCAACTATTCCGGACCCAGCGGCACGAACGTCCGTGACCTGGACTTCATCAAGTTCACGGCGACGGGTCCGTGCTACGCGGTGATCAACCTGTCGATGGGTCGCGATCTGGGCGGCTTCATCCTGCCGTTCGTGGCGGGTGAGCAGACCGAGTTGTCCGTCTACACCGGCAACGTGCAGTCCGCCACGCAGGCCGTGCAGCTCTCGAACACCGCCGATGTCGACGGTTGCCCGCACGGCACCACCTATGTCTATCCCAACGGACGCACGCAGGTGCGCGTGCCGGTGGCTGCCGGGGCCGATGTGCTGGTGATCGCCACCACGCCGAAGGACGCGGCCCTCTACGCCGGCCCGATCCTGTACGGTCTCGATGTCTCGCTGCAGGCGCTCGACAACGCGTCGTGCGGCACGGCGACCAACGACTGCGTCACCGCCAGCGCGACGCCCGGCTGCAGCGACGCCGCGTGCTGTGATCTCGTGTGCACCTTCGAGCCCGACTGCTGCAATGTGGCATGGGACAGCGAGTGCATCCAGACGGGTGCGTCGGAGTGCGGCAACTTCGTCTACGCCTGCGACGCGGGAGGCCCCTCGAACGACTGCGCGACCTCGCCGGAGATCCTTGATGTCGCCGCGATGCCCGTGATCCGGACGCTCGACACCACCAACGCGAACACCGACGGCCCGAACAACCTTCTGGATCTCTGCGGTTCGCTGACGGCGCGCGACATCTGGTACCAGATCGGCCCGATGCCCGCCGACGCCGACGTCACCATCAGCATGTGCGGCGTGGGCAACCTGGGCGACTCCGTGATCTCGACCTACAACCTGGGCGCCGTGACGGGTCTCGCCGACGGCCAGACGCTTCCGACGCTCTATCGCGGCTGTCGCGACGACTACTGCGACGACGACGGCGACGGCACCACCGACGCGGGTGGTCCAGCGGCGTACACGATGGTGAACGTGCTGAAGGACAACACCTACCTGATCCGCATCGGCACCTACCTTGAACCCGGCGCGGATCCCGCGACGGCGCCCGCGCTCCAGGGCCAGGTGAGCTTCAATGTCCGCACGACCCTGTTCAACAGCGGCCGTCAGCGTCAGGTGATCCGCAACTCGGACAACGTGGCCCTGAACCTGACGGTGCAGACCGGCTATCGCTCCGCGACCGACGCCGACTACATGCTGGCCACGCCGTTCACGATCTCGGAGGACGCGCAGGTCGAGGGTCTGGAGTTCTGCTCCAGCACCACGATCCCCACCGGCGCCACCGCCATCGCGGATCGCGTGAAGTGGGTGATCTTCGCGCGTGACGGAAGCAGCTCGGCGTGGATGGGAACCTGGGATCCCGCCGTGAACACCGTGGTCGCCGAAGGCGAGTTCGTCTTCGACAGCACGGCCTACTCGAACATCAGCTCCGACGCGGGTCGCCGCTATTTCCTCGACTTCCCGACGCCGTTCATGCTGACGGCGGGCTCGTACTTCATGGGACTCAAGGGCACGGTGGCGGGCTCGACCACCGGTGCGCTGGGCTTCTATGTGTACGGTCAGGACGGCATCGAGCACTTCAACCCGGCGAACAACCGTGCCTGCTGGTGGAACGCGAAGAAC
>JBEGMG010000230.1:0-3128 GCA_041183165.1 Actinomycetota bacterium
GGAGGGGTGGCCTCGGCGGAATGTGATCTTCCGTCGACCGGGATCGCCCCACGCTCCACCTCCTCGTGGGGAGCGTAGTCCCGCGGGGCACCCCGGCCGGAGCATCGGCCTAGGGTGTGTCCGGACGAGGAGGAGGTGGCATGACCCGGGGATCGGGCAGCGCATCCATGCCGAGTCTCGCCTTCGACAGTGCGGGCTCGGGACCTCCGCTTGTCCTCATCCATGGCCTGGCGTCGTCACGTCGATGCTGGGATCTCGTCGTCGCCGACCTCGCGCGCGACTTCACGGTGTACGCCGTCGACCTGCCCGGCCACGGTGACTCCGATCCCATCCCCGGCCAGACGGAGACCCCGACCACGGAGATGGCGCGCGCCATCGGCGCCTTCCTCGCCGAGCGCGATATCGACCGCGCGCATCTGGTCGGCAATTCACTGGGCGGGTGGACCGCACTCGAAGCGGCCGCGGACGGCTATGCGTTGAGCGTCACGGCGCTCTGCCCTGCGGGGCTGTGGGAGCCGATCCACGAGCCCATGGGCGCCATCCAGTTCAATCGACGGGCCGCCGTTGCGATCCGACGCGTGATCCCCGCCATCATGAGCGTCACCCCCCTGCGCCGGGCACTGGTCCGCACTGGCTCCGAGCGCACCGCGACCGTGCCCTACCGGGTGGCCGTGGACGCCGCCTACGCCCAGGCAGACGCCCGCGGCTTCGAGCAGGCCCACGACGGGGCCCTGCACCGTCGCTTCGACCGCGCCGAGTCGATTCCCGACGACGTGCCCGTCACCATCGCCTTCGGAGACAACGACCGCCTCCTACCCGCACCGCGCTTCCAGCAGCGCGACCTCGCACCGGGGCACTCCCGCTGGGAGGTGCTCTGGAACTGCGGTCACGCACCGATGTGGGATGTGCCGATCGTGACGACGACCCTCGTGCGCGAGACAGCGGCGCAGGCCGCGAGTGCGCCGGGCACAGGCACATGAGCATTCGCGTCTACCAGGGTCCCCACTCTGACGGGCGCCGCCTGCCGGTGAGCTGGCAGTGGCTGCCGTGGCTCTTCGCGGGCATCACCATCGGCGGCCAGATCATCTGGCTGCTCGTGGAGCCCGCGCGCGACTTCCTCACCATCGCGACCGTCGTGAGCTTCTTCCTCGCCTCCCTCAGCCACGCGTGGCTCACGCGCGGTTGGGCATGGGCCCTGGGCTACGTCGCGATCGCGGCGGGAGTGGGCGGGGCGATGGAGGCCGTCGGGGTGGCCACGGGCTTCCCCTTCGGCGCGTACTCCTACAACTCCACGCTCGGGCCCACGCTCGTCGGCGTACCCGTCATCGTGATGATGGCCTGGGCGATGATGGCCTACCCGGCGCTCCTGGCAGCGCAGCGCATCTCGCGCACCCGCGCCGGCGTGGTCGTCTTCGGCGCGTGGATCCTCGCCGCCTGGGACCTCTTCCTCGATCCGCAGATGGTGGGCGAGGGCCACTGGACCTGGTCCTCCCCCGATCCCGGCCTGCCCGGAGTCCCCGGCATCCCTCTCACCAACTACGTGGGCTGGGTGATCACGGCGCTCATCATCATGGCGCTGCTTGCCCGACTGCCGATCCGCAAGCCCGTCGGCGACGGCGTACCCACCCTCATGCTCGCGTGGGTCTACTTCTCCAATGTCCTCGCCAACGCGGTCTTCTTCGGTCGCCCGTGGGTGGCGCTCTGGGGCGGCATCATCATGGGCGCCGTCGTGATTCCCTGGGCGTGGATCTCGTGGACGCGCAGACCATGAGCGCGGTGCGTCGATGAAGGCGCGCACCCTCGCGCGCGCGGTGGCGGGATCGGGAGCGATCACCGCGGCCGCGTTGACCGCGCACGCCGCGATCAACATGCGCATGATCCGACGTCCGCGTGATGAGAGCGTCACCGTCGCCGAGCGCGTGTCGATCCTGCTCCCCGCGCGCGATGAGGCCCACCGCATCACCCCGACGCTGCGTTCCCTGCTCGCCCAGGAAGGTCTGCCCAACCTCGAGATCCTCGTCCTCGACGACGGCTCGACCGATGGCACCGGCGATGTCATCCGCCAGGTCGTGGGATCCGATCCTCGCGTCAAGGTCATCGACGGTCCCGACGACCTGCCCCCCAGCGGCTGGCTGGGCAAGTCCTGGGCGTGCCATCGCCTGGCCCAGGAAGCCACCGGCGACGTACTCGTCTTCGTCGACGCCGACGTGCAGCTCAGCGCGCGCGCGGTCGCGTCCACGATCCACCACATGCGCGAGGGCGGCCTCGACCTCCTCTCGCCATACCCGCGCCAGGTGGCGGTCACACGCGCCGAGCGCATCACGCAGCCACTCGTCACGTGGTCGTGGGTGACCGCCCTGCCGATCCGGATCACCGAGCGCAGCCACTACCCCTCGATGGCCGCGGCGATCGGTCAGTTCCTCGTGGTCGACGCCCGCGCGTACCGCATCAGCGGTGGCCACTCCGCCGTCTCCGATCTCATCCTCGAGGACGTCGGCATCCTGCGCGCCGTCAAGCGCGCCGGCTTCCAGGGCGCCCCCGCCGATGGCAGCGCGATCGCGTCGTGCCGCATGTATGCGTCGTGGCCGGAGATCTACGAGGGCTACACCAAGTCCGTATGGTCGGTCGTGCAGCCGTCGCCCGTCGCCTACGGCCTCGCCGCCGTGATGGTGCTGGCGTACGTCGCTCCCCCGGTCTTCGCGCTCGTCGGACCGGGCCGAGGCGCTCGCGTCTGGGGTGCCATCGGCTACGGAGCGGGAGTACTCGGCCGCTACGCCGTGGCCCGCCGCACCGGCGAGCGCATCTGGCCCGACATCGCACTGCAGCCCGTGTCGATCTCGGTCTTTGCCGGCCTGATCCTGGCGTCACTGCACCGTCACCGCGCGGGCACCCTGACTTGGCGGGGGCGGCCGCTGCCGTGATCGACCGATGACCGGCCTCGTCGTCGTTCTCGCCTACGCGCTGGGAGCCGGCATCGGGGTAGCAAGCTCACGCAGTGCCCGTGTGTCTGGCGTCTGGCAGCGCATCATCCGCGTCGAGATCGTCCTCGTGTCCGTCGGAGTTTCGATTCTTGCCGCGTGGAGACTGGAGGGCCTTGCCGATCTGGGCTGGCCCTTGCTCGCCGCGGC
>JBEGMG010000231.1:0-9998 GCA_041183165.1 Actinomycetota bacterium
ACCTCAGGGTGACCCCGGACCGGTTGGCCCCGCCGGTGGTTTCGGTTCCTACGGAAGCTTCCTCGACCTGCAGACGCAGACGAACACCTCACCAGGCAACCCCGTGCCGATCCTGCTCCGCATGACGGACCTGACCAGTGGTGTGTCCGTGGTCAACGGCACAGACATCACGGTGGACGACACGGGGATCTACAACATCGCCTTCTCCGCGCAGATCTCCAAGACGGACGCCGGCACGGATACCGTCTACCTCTGGCTACGCGTGAACGGAATCGACGTGCCCGACAGCAACACCGCTCTCGTCCTCATCGGAGGAGGCGCAAAGCAGGTTGCCGCCTGGAACTTCTTCGCCAGCCTGGCAGCCGGTCAACACGCGACGCTGATGTGGGCAAGTCTCGATGCCAACGCGCGCATCCTCTACGAGGATGACACTGCCACCCCATACGGACCCGCGATCCCCTCGATGATCGTCACCGTCAACCAGGTCGGCTAGATCCGCGACCACGCTCCTGCGTCCCCTTGGACGACATCGATCGCTACGGGATGAAGTACATGATGTTGGGCAGCAGGAAGCCGGCCTTGAGATGCCCCTTCGACATGTCGCTGACCTGATCGCCGATGCTCGCCACGATGCGGTGCCCCTCACGCTGAAGGTCTGATCGCCGCTGCGACTTGAAGTCGTCGGCAGTCAGGGACGCCTCCGCTGGCGTGCGCAGCATGAGTTCATCCCAGCCGCTGATGCCCCTCTTCCGAAGGCACGCCGACGTCCACGACCTGTCGGCCTCGGCTCGACCCGTGATGAGGACAACGCTGAAGCCATCGCGCACGAGCGTGCGATAGAGATTTCGAGCGGGAGCGATCGCAGTGTTCTGGCAGGCCTCGTTGAAGGCGTTCCAGGCAGCCTGATCGAAGGTGAAGCCCGTGCCTTTGTAGAACTCGTAGTTGCTCAGCAATGTCTCGTCCACGTCGAAGACCACCGTGGCATCGCAGGACTGGGGCCTGCCGCCACATCTGTCGTCAACCCACGCGTAGATCCATTCCCGAGCCGCCTGAGCGATGGACAGCTGGTCGCGCCGGGCCTGGCCCGAGTCGTAGTACTCCTCGATTGCCTGGGCATTCTGCGGCCCTGCGAAGTACATGCCCGTCCCCATCATCGGCGGAAGGTTCTGGGTCGTCCCCCAGACGGGCCTACCCTCGACGCTTGGCCCGGGATCGACCGGGACGACAGCAGCGTGTGCCGTCGGCACGGCAACCAGGGCGAGACTTAGGGCCACGATTGCGGCCAGGACAGTGCCACGGGCTGATGTCATGAGCGAAGGGTAGGCGAACGCCGTGGGCTCACCGTGTCCCATGCCAGGATGGCGCCATGTCTGTCAGTCTCGAAGGTAATCCCGGCTGCTCAGCGCTCGGGCACCTCTATCGCGTGAACGATGAGCGCCGCGTCTGCATCACGTGCGGGCACGTAGAGCAGCCTGCAGACACCGAGTCCGACTCAGCGAGCGAGGGCTGACATGGGATTCGATCGACTCCTGGCGGATCAGGTCGTGCTGGTGAGCGGGGGCACCACGGGCGTCGGAGCTGCAACAGCGATCGCGGCCGCCGCAGCGGGAGCGTCCGGCGTCGTCATCACCGGACGCAGGCCCGAGACGGCCGCGGCAACGCTGGAGCGCATCCGAGCCGCAGGAGCTGATGCGCGATACGTCCAAGCAGATGTCGCAGAGGTCGATCAGGCGATCGCATCCGTGGAGAGCACCATCGCGGGATTCGGCCGCATCGACTGCCTCGTCAATGCGGCTGCCGTCGTCGATCGAGGGACTCTCCTGGAGACGACTCCGGAATTCTTCGACTGGCACGTCGCCGTCAACTTGCGGGCGCCCTTCTTCACCATGCAGGCGGCGGTCAAGGACATGCTGTCCCGAGGGGCGCCCGGGAGCATCGTCAATGTCCTATCGACCTCGATGCATGTGGGCCAGACGATCCTCGCCGCCTATGTCGCAAGCAAGGGTGGGCTCGCGCACGTGACCAAGAACGCTGCTCACGCACATCGCTTCGATCGCATTCGGATCAACGGCCTCAACATCGGATGGACGATCACCGAGGGTGAGGATGCGGTTCAGCGCAGGGCGCACGGCGCGACAGATGGCTGGTACGAAGAGGCAGCAGCGAAGATGCCCATGGGCAAACTCGGTCAGCCCGACGAGATCGCGGATTTCATCGTCTTCCTGCTGTCCGAGCGCTCCGGTGTCGTCACCGGCTCCATCATCGATTGGGATCAGAACGTCATCGGCGCCCTTGACTGATCGCGACGACGTCCCGCTTGCCCGGCTTGAGGCAGGGCCCACATCAGATGCGCGAGTGGTACACTAGCGATATGAGTGGGACGCAGACCATCGTTGTGGGAGATCGAGGGCGCCTCGTGCTTCCTGCCGACATCCGAGAGCGTGTCGGCATCGGAGAAGGGACCGAGCTCATCGTGCTCGAAACGCCCGACGGGCTCGCGCTCCTCACCCGCGAGCAACTCAAGCGCCGCGTCCGCTCGGAGTTGGCCGGCCCGAGTTTGGTCGCGGATCTCATCGAGGAGCGACGTACTGCCGCCAAGGCCGAAGGCGCATGACGGTCCTCGACGCTTCCGCCTTACTGGCCTACGTCCAGGGTGAGCCAGGAGAAGATCGTGTCGAGGACGCCCTCGCCACCGGCACGGCCGCATGCGGAGCTGCGAACTGGTCCGAAGTCGCACAGCAACTCCACGCTCGCCGAGGGCGGTGGGACCTCGCCCGCGCACTGCTCCTCAGCTTCGACCTGAAGGTGGAGCCGGTGACGCTCCAGGACGCCGAGCGGGCAGCTGAGCTCTGGGAGCCACGCTCGGGACTCTCTCTCGGAGATCGCCTCTGCCTCGCGCTAGGCGAGCGTCTCGGCGAGGAGATCCTCACCGCGGATCAGGCCTGGGCAGGCCGTCCCGGAGTTCAACTCATCCGCTGACTTCCGGCGGCCGGCATCGCGCAAGCAGGCGTGCCGCCAGGCAGGCGGTCACGGTTCAGCGCGATCCATCGATAGACCCGATCGGCAACCCAGGCCACTCCCGGAGCCTCACCGATGGCACCCAGCGCGGCCCATGGCTGAGGCGCCACCCGCAGCATCTGCATCACCGCGCGGCTGCCGGAGTAGACGCGGCGATCCGCCGTGACGAACTGCACGGCCGTGGTGCACTCGGCGGAGGTGAGCCCGAAGGCCTCGATGTCGGTGCGCTGCCAGGGCTCGATATCGCAGCGGGGACGGATCCGGCGGCGCATGAAGTTGGCCGACGTCGTACAGAAGGCGCAGTCGCCGTCGAAGATCATGAGTGGTCGCATGAAGGCCTCCTGTCTCAAGAGTCTAGCCGCGTTCCAGATGGGGATCGTTGAGATAGGCATCGATCAACTGTCGCGCGGTCAGTGTTGTCTCGGCATCGTCGGGCGATACTCCAAGGATCGTGCGCAGCCTCAGCGCTTCCGCGCGCTGCGCGGGTGCTCCGTGCGCGATCACCTGATCGAGATCCACCGACAGTGATTCGCCCACCTCACGCACCAGCTTTGGCGACGTAGCCCCAGGACAGGCTCGCCGCAAGTGCGACCCACACCTGGTAGGGGATGAGCATCGCGCCGAGCCACCATCGCTCCGCAAAGGCGATCACCGTGATGGGCAGTGTCAGCGCTGCCGTCACCGTGAGCGCAATCGCTGCTCCAGTGAGTTCGTGCGGCACATAGAAGAGGTAGGCCCAGGCCAGGGCGAAGGCCACGGTGACGGCAAGGAGCACGATTACCGTGATGACACGCGCGGGTACGGCGTTCCATGCGATGACCGAACCCACGACGCCGATGGCGACGAAGTTGTATGGCCAGATCAGCCCGAAGATCCAGGGAGGTGGCTGCCACGCGGGCTTGTCGAGCGCGAGGTACCACGTGCTGCCCGTGGAGACCCATGCCCCCGACCCCACGGCGTACACGAAGATGGTGATGATCACCGCCGCGACAGCAACCACGCGCCAAGTCATGTCACGAGTGTCGCACTCGGATATCACGAACGGCCTGTGGAGCGCTCGCTCCCTCCACAGGGGAGGCCGCTCATGCTCCCGACATGAAGCGACCACCATTCGATGACCCCGGCGCCTTCCGCCGCCGCTGGTCCCACCTGTCCCCCCAAGCGCTGCGCGCCGAGTCCCTGCGCGATCCACTCCTCTTCGCGGCCGACCACCTCCCTGTGGAGGATCGGCGCGAGGGTGCCGTCGTCATCGTGGCGGAGATGCGCGATGCCCCCGCACCCGTCGTCATCGTCATCCCCGATGGTCCCCCCGCTCCCGAAGAGGAGGCCTGCCTTGGTGTCCTCGCGACCGCCATCGCTCAGCTCGATGCAGCCGCGAATGAGGCGTACTCGTGTGCTGACGACTACTGCGACTGCTGCGATGACCCCGACTTCCCTGAAGAAGGCGTGAGTGCGGTGCGCCGCATCGGTGTCGTGCCGCACAGGCTCGGCTCACCCGCCATCAATGACATCGATCGCAGGTGGATGCGCGCACTCGGCCTGGTCTCTGTCGCCCTTGGTATCGACACCATGGGAGTCCTCACGAGGATACGTTCGGGCGCACTCGTCCACGTGCCCGAGTCCGCCGCCGCGTAGTGCGGAGCTCGCCCTGATACAGGAGACACGTGCGCGCAAGGTAGCGTCCGCCCCATGGACACCCCTGAACTGGACTTCACTTCCCTTGGACTGCGGGGTGACCTCCTCTCCACGTTGACGTCTCTCGGCTACGAAGAGCCCACACCGATCCAGGCCGCCTCCATTCCGCTGCTCATTGGCGGTGCCGACATGCTCGGCCAGGCAGCGACCGGCACCGGCAAGACCGCCGCCTTCGCACTGCCCATCCTCGAGGGCCTCGATCCCCATCGACAGGACAAGGAGCCCAGCGCTCTGGTCCTCGTGCCCACCCGCGAGCTCGCCCTCCAGGTAGCACAGGCCTTTGCGAGTTACGGCAAGTCCATTGGGGTGCGTCTCGTCGCGATCTACGGCGGTGCACCGGCACGCCAGCAGATCGAGGCATTGAGGCGAGGCGTCGACGTCGTCATCGCCACGCCAGGTCGCGCGCTCGACCTCTGTGATCGTGGGTCACTCAAGCTTGGTCACGTGCGCACGGTCGTGCTCGACGAGGCCGATGAGATGCTCGAGATGGGATTCATCGAGGACATCGAGACCCTGCTCGCCAAGACTCCTCAGTCTCGCCAGACGGTGCTCTTCTCCGCGACGATGCCCAAGCGCATCGACAAGTTGGCGAGCAAGCACCTGCGCAATCCCCAGCGGGTCGCTATCGCTGCTCCGGCTAAGACTGCCGACGACGTGCCCCGCGTGCGCCAGGCGGCGTACGTCGTCAAGCGTCTCGACAAGCCCGCGGCCGTCATGCGCATCCTCGATGCCGAGGACCCCACTGCAGCGATCATCTTCTGCCGCACCCGAGGCGAAGTTGACGATCTCGCACAGTCTCTCGCGGCCCGCGGCTACCAGGCAGAGGCTCTGCACGGAGGCCTCACGCAAGATCAGCGCGATCGGGTCATGAACCGACTGCGCAACAAGACAATCGATTTGCTCGTCGCTACCGACGTGGCCGCGCGCGGCCTGGACGTCGACCATCTCTCTCATGTCGTCAACTACGACCTGCCCTCCTCACCCGAGGTCTACGTGCATCGCATCGGTCGTGTCGGTCGGGCCGGGCGAGAGGGGGTGGCGCTAAGTCTCATGGAGCCGCGCGAGAGGCGCATGCTCGCGGCTATCGAGAAGCTCATCGGTGCGCCCATCCCGATCGAGAAGGTCCCGAGCATCGCCGACGTCCGCATGATGCGTCTCGAGCGCACTCGCGAGGGCATCGAGGACATCCTCGACGATCCCGATCAGCAGTCACGTCTGGAGTCCTTCCAGGAGATCGTGACCGACCTTCTCGAGGATCGCGATCCGGAGACGGTCCTGCTTGCGGCATTTGCGCTCGCCCATGAGGCTGCGGGCGGAGACATTGCCGATGACGACCGCGAGCTCAGCGCTTCGCTTGATATCGACGGCAAGCGCGGAGCCTCCGGCAAGGGGGGCAAGCCCGGGAGCAAGAGTGCGGTGGGCCCACATCGCCCCGCTCCGGGCAAGGCACGCATCTGGGTGTCTCTCGGTCGCAAGTCCGGCGTCACTCCGAGCGACATCGTCGGTGCGGTCACGGGCGAAGCAGGGCTGAAGGGTAAGGATGTCGGGCCTGTGAAGATCCAGGAGTTCTTTTCACTGGTCGACGTCCCCGAGGACAAGGCACGCAAGGTCGTCAAAGCGCTCAATCACTGCACGATTCGAGGGCGTAAGGCGAAGGTGAAGCTCGACCAGGGCTGAGCCTCACGGACCTCGCACCGACCAAACTCGCTGGGCGGATCCGTCCTCGCGTGCCACCGCGCCTAGTCGAACTGGGCGGAGACCAGGTCAACGAGAAGCTTCTTGTCGACCTTCCAGTCGACAGGCACCCGAATCGTCTTCTCATTGACCTCGTAGCCCTCGAGGCGTGGGCGGAACTCGTCGATGATCTCGGCATCGAACGGCGCAATGAGGATATGCGCCTTCTGCGCACTCGCGCCGAAGAGGTAGCGGCCGTCCTGCTTCAGCATCGGTTGGTTCCACGCAATCACGACCTCGGCTTTGCGGAACTTCGCGGTCAGGGTGGCGAAGATCGTGCGCATGGTCTGAGCCTTGGTGTCGTCCAATGTCACGAGGTAGTCATCGAAGGTCTCATAGCGACGCGAGCTCGTCGATCCCTTGAGATACAGGACGAGAGCGTTGGCGTGGGCGCGACTGAATCCGTGCTTCTCCTGAAGGAAGGCCATCTGGTCGGCGTACTTCTCGCCCTTGACCTTCTTCATCTGGGTGAACCAGTAGGACATCGGCTTGCCGTAGCGCTTCTCGATCGCAGGGAAGTAGGAGGCGCGATCAGGGCTCGTTGGCACCCGCTGAGGCTAGTCCTGCGCGGAGTAGGCGATCAACTGGATGATTCGGCCGTCGGGATCGGCGATGGTGACGACGGCTCCGCCGGGAATCTCATGCGGCTCGGAGCAGGTGATTCCGGAACTCGTCAGCCGTGCAGACTCATCCTCGAGTGAGTCGACCTCGAGGAGCATCACGTGCGAACCCCCCGTGGTGGTCATGCCCGGCCGCCACGGGGTGTGGAGGGCTATCCAACTGCCGTCCGCGAGCCCGAAGCGTGCCCAGCCGACTCCGGGAGTGGGTGCTGCGTCGAGCAGGAGTGAATAGAACGCTCTGCACTCGTCGAAGCGCTCAGTGATGAGCATCGTGCCGTCGTACCTCATGCCGAGACATTAGCGATGTGGCCTTAGGTTGCCTAGGGCCGTCATGCCCCTAGGCGCGACTGTCATCGCCGTACTACGGTCTACACGTGGCGGCCCATCCTCTCGACCCTCTCAACGATGTCGAACTGGAGCGAATCGCGGCGGGTCTCCGCTCTGCCGGCGTCCTGCGTGACGGCGTCTGGGTCGCGGGAGTTGCACTCGATGAGCCCGACAAGGCAGTCCTGGCCGCATGGCGCCTGGGAGACTCACCGGGGCGGATTGCTCGTCTTTCACTGTGGGACTCCGCTACGCGGACCATGTCGCTGGCGCACGTATCGGTGGATGGGGAACTGCTGTCCCTCGCCGCAGAGCCCGGTGCAGTCGCCGCCGTGATTTCCACGCAGGCTGAGGCAGCCATGGACGCGGCCCGTGCCGATCCGCGCTTCCAGGCGGCGATCCGGGCGCGCGGTATTCGGGATATGGAAGAGGTTTACCTGGAGACGTGGCCCTTCGGCTCCGCCGTGCCCGACGACGTCGACGGAGACAGGCGCCTCGTCTGGACTCCGCTGTGGCATCGACCGACACCCGACGCCAATGTCTACGCCCACCCGATCTCCGGACTACGCGCGATCGTCGACCTGGACACCGCCGAAGTCCTCGCCGTCGAGGATGAGGGCATCGTCCCTATCCCGAGCACTCCGGGCCCCTACCGCGCCGACGAGACCGGCGCCGACATCCATCTCAAGCCACTCACCATCTCCCAGCCCGAGGGTGCCTCGTTCGAGATGGATGGATGGGCCGTCGCCTGGGAGCGGTGGCGCCTGCGCATCGGCTTCGACCAGCGTGAGGGCCTGGTCATCCACGATGTGCGCTTCGTGGACGGTGACGTCGAACGCCGCCTCGCACATCGCCTGTCGATCGCCGAACTCGTCATTCCCTACGGCGACACGGTGGCCGAGGCACATCGCAAGCAGGCCTTCGATACCGGGGAGTTCGGGCTTGGCGCCTACACCAATTCACTCGTGCTGGGTTGCGACTGCCTCGGCGAGATCGTCTACCGGGACGTCACCCTCATGGACCCAACGGGTGACGTGCGGGTCGTCAAGCAGGGGATCTGCTTGCACGAGGAGGACTTCGGGATCTTGTGGAAGCACACCGATGAACATGGCCACGTCGAGGTGCGACGGGGTCGCCGCTTCGTGGCATCGTCCATTGTCACGATCAACAACTACGAGTACGGGTACTTCTGGTACTTCTACCAGGACGGATCGATCGAGTTCGAGGCCAAGCTCACTGGGATTGTCCTCACTATCGCGGGTGAGCCGGGACCGTCTTCGACCGAGTTGGAGCCGGGGCTCCTCGCCCCCTACCACCAGCACATCTTCTGCGCCCGCCTCGATCTCGACATCGACGGCGCTGGCAATACGGTGATCGAGGTCGAATCCGAGCCCCTCCCCGCCGGGCCCGACAACCCGCACGGCGCGGCGTACACGACGCGCAGGACGCCCCTGGAGTCCGAGTTGCAGGCGCGCCGCACGGTCGATCCCTTCAACGGTCGCTACTGGAAGGTCGTCAATCCGAGTTCGACCAACCATCTCGGCGATGCCGTCGGCTACAAGCTGGTCCCCGGGCACACGACGTATCCCATGGCGAGCCCCGACTCGGTCATCGGACGACGCGCCGGATTCATGTACCACCACCTGTGGGTCACGCCCTACGACAGCGAAGAGCGCTATCCCGCCGGCGACTACCCCTTCATGCACCCGGGCGGCGCGGGTCTGCCGACCTGGACAGAGCGTGATCGTGCACTGACCGACACCGACGTCGTGCTCTGGTACTCCTTCGGGACAAATCACATCCCGCGGACGGAGGACTGGCCGGTGATGCCCGTCGAGCGGGTGGGCTTCCACCTCAAGCCCGTGGGCTTCTTCAGACGCAGTCCCGGTATGGATGTCGCACCCCAACCGGGGCACTGCCATTGAGGAGACCGCCTCGAACGAGGTATTGACTCGACTTTGATCAGTCAATGACTTGCGCTTAGCCTCGGGGTGTGGGTGCTGGACTCATCAGGGCAAGCGTCGCCGCTCTCGCGGTCGCGCTGGTCATCGGCGTGGCACCCGCCCAGGCCAGCTCGACGGGCGCGGCCGACTCCGACTACTCCAGCTTCTTCAGCGATGCCGCCCTGAGGGGGTCGGGCTGGGCAGCGTGCCCCGAGCCCGTGACCTGGAGCGTGGACATGGGTCGGCTCAGCCCCGCTGCCGCGAAGCGCGAGATGGGGCGACTGCAGAAGGCGCTCGGACTGTGGTCGCGCTACTCAGGGGTGCCACTGGAATTCGCGGGGCGTCAAACGCTCGTCTACGACAACACCTCCTACCAATTGAGGGCGGTGGACGACTCAGCCCCGCGAACGCGCCATATCTACATCGGCTTCTACGGCGGCAAGGAAGTGGCTGGACTCAGCGGCAATGTCGTAGGGCTCGCTCGACCCACTTCCATGTTCGCGGGTGAGGTCGTCTCGGGCATGGCGGTCTTCCGGCGCGGCTACGTGCTGCGTGAGCAGTCGGCGGAGCCACGCCATCTGATGAATCTCTACCTGCATGAGTTGGGGCACATCTTCGGCCTCGGTCACGCGACATCACCTGACAACGTGATGTATCCGACGCT
>JBEGMG010000232.1:0-4201 GCA_041183165.1 Actinomycetota bacterium
AGGAAGCCGAGCATCGGCACGGTGCCGTTGCCGCTGATCGGGTTGAGCGCCAGCTTCACGCGACGGTCATCCTCCATCACTCGGCCGACGCCGTCCTTCCAGCACCATTCGACGATGAAGCTGCTGCAGTGTCCGCCGATCATGCCGCTGGTCAGCATCTGGTCGGACTTCTCGAAGGTCGGCGGCTGGCGCTCCACGCGCGGCCAGCTGTTGAGCCCGACCTGCACGGTGGTGCCGGCCTGATTGGCCGTCGCGCCGATGCCGAAGGTCCCGTTGATCACGCGCTGGCGCGCCGTACCGAATGCAGCGGCGCCCTGCACGCTGCCGGGGATGTCGGTCACGCCCGGCACCACGATCCACGGGGCGTAGAACGGTGGATCGAGCGTGCCCGCGGTGCCGTCGAAGCGACCGAGCACACGCTCGAGGTCGTTGCGCTGCATCGCGGTGATGTCGTAGCGACCCGACAGCAGCGCCCGAGCGGGCTGCAGGGCCGCCCCGGCGGTGAACTGTCCGGCGGACTCCTGGAAGAGCGACGGCGTGCTGTTGGCGTCGAGCTGGGGCGTGTTCGGCTGGATCGCGTGGAAACCCGTGTCGCCTCCGTCGTCGGCGAGCAGGACCGACCGACGCGACAGGATCCAGTCGCGCGCACCCGGCTGCGTCCCGTTCACGGTCCTGGTGCCGCCGGTCGATGTGGTGGCCGTCAGGCGAAGACTCGGTCCGTCGCCGACCGCGTCGGTGACCCACGGCGTCAGCACCTTCCCGTCGAGCATGAAGTAGTCAGGATCGAAACCCGTCGGTGCCGACAGCGCCTGCTCCACGCGGTCGGGCACCTGCACCCCGTGCCCATAGGTGATGCGGCTCAGCGTGGACGACGGGACGGACCCGCCGAAGAGGTTGACGGTCCCGACGAAATCGACCGTGTCCTGCGAGCCTTCGGCGAAGAACACCAGCTGGTCGAGCCTCAGGAGGGCATCGGCCGGAAGGTCGGGGTTCAGCAGCTCGAGCTGGTTCGTGCCGGCAAGGTCGTTGATGTCGTTCCGCACGGCGATGTTCCGGATCGCCATGTAGCCCTTGTCGGACAGGCGCGCCAGGTCATCACGCAGGCGTCGCTCGATCGCACCGGCCTCCTGGAGGATGCTGGCATTCGCCTCACCCACGCTCGACACGCGCTGGGCCGTGCCGAAGATGCGCGCCGTCGCCGCGATGACCACCAGCAGCACGAGCACAGCAAGCAGCAGCTCGGTCAGCGTGAAGGCACGGGCATGGGGGTTCCGGTGCGGCATCAGAGCTCCATCACCGTCACGAAGACGGGCGTGATCGTGACGCCGTTCGCGTCTTCCGTGGGCAGGTACCAGATCACGGGCAGCGTTCCGGGGTCCGCCCGCGGGATCCCATCGGGACCGACACCGAAGTACACGGCGCTCGGCGTCTTCGCCACGACCGGCCGTGCCAGCGTGACGGGCCCGTCGGCACTCGTGCGCCGGCCGCCGACCACCCGGTGCAGGTCATTCCACTGGTCCAGCCATACTTGGTTCGGTGCCTGCCATGCGTACAGGTCATTGGTCACGTTGAAGCCCGTGGTCGGCGTACCGGGGTTCGTCCCGGGGATCGCTGCGTTGTCGGCCCGCGTCCCGATCGAGCCGTCCACCCCGCCGGCCCTGGGGATCGCAGAACCTGAGAGCACGACCGCACCCGGCGGCGGATTGGCGACGAACGCACCGAGCCGCGGCATGCTGGGGTAGCCCGCCAGTCCACCGGTGGTCGCGGCCTGGGCCACGCGGTACGGTCCGACCTCGACCCCTGCCGTCCCCACGCGGTACACGAAGACGGCCACGAGGATGCGACCCTCGAAGCGGCGGAACATGCAATCCCAGACGAACTGCGGCCGTCGGGTGAGGCTGGCGTTCGCCTCGCCCGCGACGCGGGCGGGCGGCGCGGCGGGCCACCAGCGCTCCTGCTGCGTGATGATGGCCACGGGCTGGCGTGCCAGCAGTTCACCACCGTCCTCGATCGAGTCGCCGTCGTAGTCGGCGAACAGCGAGAGCGGCGTCCGCGTGTCGAAGTCCGGGTCCCAACGACGACGGTTGACCGGGATGCCGTAGACGCGGTTCAGCTCGTCCCCGTAGCCATCGATGGTCGACTCGCAGCCGACCTTGGTCAGGCTGAGGTTGTTCGATGGTCCTGCGCCGAGTTCGGCATTCAGCAGGAGCGTCCCGAAGATGTCGATGGCGCCCGCGTCATCCTCGATGGTTCCGTCGGACCAACCCACGCCCGTGAGCTGGTTCTGGAAGTACATGGTCGGTCGCTTCCACAGCCAGTCGCCGGGGATGGTCGTGGGAGCGGTGCCCCCGAGGTCGTAGAGCCCGTACTCCTCGAAGGTGCCGAAGTCGTCCTGGGTGACCTTGCTGCGGATCACGCCCAAGGCGTGCTGCGCCACCACCGGACCGAGCGCATCGTCGTTGGAGGCCCGCTGCTGCACGATGCCGGCCGGGAACAGCGCGCTGACGCTGATGATCCCGATGCCCAGGATGAACACCGCGAGCAGGACCTCGACCAGCGTGAAGGCGCGGCGCGTCATTGATCCACCACCCTGGCCACGCCCGTCCAGCGGTTGAAGCCGATGAAGTCGCCGAACTGCGGGACGTAGGCATCGAAGAAGGCGCGGTACTCGTTCGGCTCGCTCGTCGCGCTGGCCGATGACTGCCATTCGGTCGGATCGCCGCGCTCGACGGCGTCTTCGTAGTCGTAGACCGCCAGCAGCGTCGTGTACCCGAGCACCGGCTCCTCGTCGGGCGTTCGGAAGGTGACCCAGGTCGGCACGTTGGTGATGCCGCCCACGCCTGGATCGGCGGTGTTGTCGCCGTCGGCGTCGAACCACGGTCCGACGAAGGTGGAGGTGTTGTCGGGATCGCCTCCGAAGCTCGTCTGCACGGAACCGGGTATGCGGGGATTCCGCGTGCGCAGGGCGCCATCGGGACCGAAGCAGACGCAGAAGGCGCGACCCACCTCACCGTTGGCGAACTCAGGCGTGACCGACCACTTCGGCACGAATCCACTCACGTAGTCCCCGGGCGCAGCCACCTTGATGCCACGCGCCAGCCGACGCGCCGGCACCCCTGCCACCGGCCGGTACTGCTCACCGAAGACGTCGAAGGTCTGGGTGTCCAATGGAACCAGCCGCCCCGTCGCCTTGCCGATCACGACCTCCATGACCTGACCCTTCTGCGGGTTGCCGGGCGAGATCACGTTGCCGGACGGGCCGAAGATAGGCGGCTCCGCCAGCACCGGACGGAACGTCACGATGACCGGCGCGTTGTCGCGGATCGCGATCGCACGCGCCGTGCCCAGTTGCGCCACCACGGCATTCGTCGCCGAGGCGAGCCGGGCATCCTTGGCGATGCGCTGCACGCTCACGCTCGTGAGCACCGCCAGCACCGCGATGATCCCGATCACGACCAGCAGCTCGGCCAGCGTGAAGGCGCGCAAGGTTGGTCGGGTGCGGCGGGTCATTCGTAGCTCACGATGTTGTCCAGGGACTGCTTCTTGATCGCGGAACCCTCGGCGCCGTAGATGTCGCCGAACGAACCATCCGGGCCGGCGCTGATGAAGCGGATCCGACGGTCGCGGCACGACCCGAAGATGCGCTCGTCGGGCGTCTGTTCCGTGCCATCCGCGTCCGGTGCGCCCGACGCGGGCGAGTTCACGCCGCGCAGGTACAGGCCACCGGAGAAGAACTGGGCCGAATTCGTCGTCGACAGCCCGGTGCCGTTGCGCCAGGACCGGCCGGGGAAGCAGACGCCGATGCGGAAGCCCCAGGCATCGAGCACCAGCGGCACGTTGCCATTCCCGTTGGGCATGCGGTTGGGGTTCGTGGCGACGGCGGAGATGTTGCCCCACACACCGGGCAGCGCGGGATCACCCGTGCGCCAGCGGCGCGAGTAGGTCTCCGGGATCTTGCTCACGATGTCGCGCGTGCGTTCGTTCTCGCCGAAGCGCTGCATGAGCACACACGACATCCAGGAGCCGTTGAAGTTCTCCTCATAGACGTCACGCGCCGGAACCCCCGTCAGCCCGGGCTCTGCCTTCGGCCCGTAGTTGATCGGCCGCCCCAGCGCCTGCTCCCACTCGGTCGTCGCCTGCTCCAGCAGCCGGATGACGTTCTCCGTCTCGCGCCGCTCGCTGGCGGCCAGCACCGAGCCGG
>JBEGMG010000233.1:0-7119 GCA_041183165.1 Actinomycetota bacterium
CCTGCTCGGGCTGATCAAGCCCAGCAGCGGCACCCGCACCACGGCACCGGGTCTGCGCGTCGCCTACGTGCCGCAGCTCGAGACCGTCGACTGGAAGTTCCCCGTCACGGTCTTCGAGTGCGTCCTCATGGCGCGCACCGAGCACCGAGTCTGGCCGTGGCCTTCGGCGCAGGAGCGCACCGCCGTCGCCCAGGTCCTCGAGCGCTTGGGAATCGCCGAACTGGCTGATCGGCACATCCGCGAACTCTCGGGTGGCCAGCAGCAGCGGATGTTCCTGGCCCGAGCACTGCTGCGCGAGCCCCAGGTCCTCCTCCTCGATGAGCCCACGAGCGGTGTCGACATCAACACCCGGCACGACGTACTCCACCTGCTCGGAGATCTGCACGATGAAGGCATGGCCATCGTGCTCACCACTCACGACCTCAACGGCATGGCGGCACACCTGCCCCAGCTCGTCTGCGTCAACGGCCACATCGTCGCGTCGGGGGCTCCCCGAGATGTCATCGTCCCCCGTGTGCTGGAGGAGACCTTCGGTGCTCGCCTCGAGGTCCTCGAGCATCTCGGAATGCCGATCGTCGTCGACGGTGCCTACTCGACACGAGAGGCGACGTGACATGGAGACCCTGATCGAGCCCCTGAGCTTCGCCTTCTTCCAGAAGGGCCTCATCGTCGCGACCCTCTCGGGAGCGCTGCTCGGCTTCATCGGCGTCTACATCGTCCTGCGCGGCATGAGCTACATCGGCCACGGCCTCTCGCACGCGATCTTCGGCGGGTACGCCGCCATGCAGCTCTTCGCCGTGCAGTTCTACGTCCTCGGAGCCGGCCTCTGGGGCATCGCTTCCGCGATCGCCATCACCTCCGTCGCCAGGCGCGGTCGCGTCGGCGCCGATGCGGCCATCGGTGTCATCACCACGGCGTCGTTCGCCCTGGGCGTGGCGCTATTCAGCAAGTTCGGCTCCACGGGACCGGCGTTCGATCAGGCGCTGTTCGGAAGCATCCTGGGCATCACCAACAGCCAGATCATCTGGCTCTTGATTGTCATGGCTCTTGCCGGCGCCTTCGTGCTGCTGCGCTACCGCGAGCTGCTCTTCACGACCTTCGACCCCGAGGTCGCCCAGGCGTCGGGCATCCGTGTCGCCCGCGTTGAGGCGATGCTCATGATCGTCCTGTCGCTGTCGATCCTCGTCACCCTCACCGTCATCGGCGTCACCCTCGTCGCGGCCATGCTCGTCATCCCTGCGGTCATCGCGCGCATGCTCACCGATTCGTTCGCCCGCATGCTCGCCATCTCGACCGTCGTCGGCCTCGCCTGCGGCCTCGTTGGGATGTACCTCAGCTACTACGCCGGAGTGCCCTCGGGCACGATGATCGTCCTCGTGGGCGCTGTCGCCTTCCTCGTGGTCTTCGCCGTCACGGGAGTCCGCGGGCGGGAGCGCGCCGCAGGGGTCGACGAGCACTCCGGGCCACGCGCCACAATCTCCGCATGACCCGACTCGAGCCCGGCGATCTCGCACCCGCCTTCACTCTCCGCGACGATCGCGGTGACAAGGTCGCTCTGCGATCCTTCAAGGGCACCCAGGTGATCCTCTACGCCTATCCCGCCGCGATGACACCCGGCTGCACGACCCAGGCCTGCGACTTCCGCGACTCGCTCACCTCCCTGACGAAGGCCGGTTATGCCATCCTCGGCATCTCCCCCGACCCCGTCGAGAAGCTGGCGGAATTCCGCGACCTCGACCGACTCACGTTTCCGCTGCTGTCGGATCCCGATCACAAGGTCCTCGAGAAGTACGGCGCGTACGGAGAGAAGAAGCTCTACGGCAAGACCGTCATCGGCGTGATCCGCTCGACCTTCGTCATCGACGCGCGCCAGCGGATCGAGCGGGCGATGTACGCCGTCAAGGCGACCGGGCATGTGGCCAAGCTGCGGCGTGACCTCGGCCTGGATTAGGCGACCGGTAACCTGACAGCACCACGCGGAAGTGGTGGAATTGGCAGACACGCTGCGCTTAGGACGCAGTGCCTCCGGGCTTGCGGGTTCGAGTCCCGCCTTCCGCACTCGCCTCAGTGACCGTGCTGGTGGCCCCCGTCGGAGCCGCCGCCCTTGCCCTTCTCGACGATCCGGAATGCGCCCATCATGCCCATGTCCTCGTGAAGGAGGATGTGGCAGTGGAACACCGTCTTGCCGGTGAACCTGCGGAACTTCATCTTCAGGACGACGTACTCGTTGGGCAGGACCTGCTCGGTGTCCTCGAAGGCGCGCGGCTCGACCCTGCGGTAGGTGAGCGCCTTGCCCGTGGCGGGATCCCATGTGCCTCGACCGACGACGACGAAGTGATTGACGTGGATGTGGAAGGGGTGACCCTCCACCGCGCCGCCCTGCGCCACGGACGGATCGTTGCGGACCACCCATTCCTCGACGGCATCGACTTCGACTTCGAAGGGATCGTGCATGTCCTGGTGGTCGAAGACCTCGCCGTTGATGTAGAAGAGCGGGCCTGTCGCGTCGCTGAAGGACTCCGAGAGGGTGAAGGTGCGCCGCTTGACGGGCTTGTCGCCAAGCCACGATGGCCTGGGCGTGATCGAAGCGGGAGCGCGGGCTGGCTTCGCCGGTGCACCTTCGACCTGCACCGTGGCAAGCACCTGGGGCTGCCACTGTCCGAACGGGCCGTTGTCGTAGCCGAGCGTGCGCAGGGAGTACGTGCCAGGATCTGCCGCTCCGGTCACAGCCACCTCGGCACGAGCTCCGGGAGAAAGGAGCACCTCCGACGTGCTCCAAGTGTCGAAGACAGGCACACCGTCGATGGCGAGCACCGTGAAGCGGTGACCCTCCAGGGAGATCCGGAGGAAGCCGTCATTGCCCATGTTGCCCAGGCGCCAGATCTGCGACTCGCCCGGACGGATCACCATGGTCGGATCGACCACACCGTTGGTAGTGAAGATCTTGTCCTTTGACGACGCAGTCGCGGCAGACTTCATGGTCGGGGTCGCTGCCGTCGAGTCGAGGGCAAGCCCCTTGAAGACCAGGAGGCGGTCACGGCAGCCGCGGTAGGCCGGGAGAGCCTCCACGCCACCTTCGACGATGATCGGGCCCGAGAGCCCATTCCACACGGACTCATTGGTGTAGCCGTGCACGTGCGGGTGGTACCAGAACAGGCCGCGAGGGTGGGTGCGCGGGAGGGTGAGGCGACTGCGGATCGACTCGCCAGGCTCCGCTTGGATGAAGACGTTGTCCGCATCACCCGAGGGATCGACCCACCAGCCGTGGAAATGCGTATTGATGGGCACGGTTACGCGATTGCGGATGGTGAGATCCACGCGATCGCCGGGCGACACCCGCAGGCACGGGCCGACGAAGGAACCGTCGTAGGTCCATAGACCCGCTGTCATGGTGCCGTCGATGGGTGCCGGACCTGCCGACGCAGCGAATGCGGCGCGGAGTACGCCGTTGCGCGAGCGCAGGACCCTGATGCGGGGCAGGGAGTCACGCGCGGCCGCCTGGGCGGGTGACGCGGCGAGCAGCGCTCCGCCGCCCGCCAGGGCCGCAAGAGCGAGGGCCTGGCGTCGGGTGAGCTCGGTCATGGCAGTCAAGATTACGGTGCGGAGCCCCCTGGGCGCGCAGGACAGCAGCTCGAGCATCGCCTTCGGCGCGGAGGCCGCCGGCGCGGCCTAGGACGAGGTGACCGGAGAGTCGATCATGTCGCCCGTCACGTCGTCGATCGGCGAGTGATCCCCCGTGATCGGGGTGATCTCCATCCGGACCGGAGCTTGGGCGTCCTCAATGAGCTGCCTCATGTTGACCTGGCGCACCCGCTGATCCGCGTAACTGCGCCACGCATAGGTGAGTTCGCGTGAATCCCGAGCGACGGTGATCTGAGTGAAGTCACTGGCGTCGTCGGCCCGAGCGGCGCCCATGGGGATGTCGAACGCGTTCAACACGTGGAAGAGCTCTTGCACGCCGTCCATGGTCGTGGCGGGTGTCGGATGGTTCGCCGCAAAGAAGGCCGCCCGCACGAAGCGGCTCGGCGGTGAGTAGTCGCCCGGCAGTCCGAGTCCGCCGCTGCCAATACCGGTCGTGGTCACGGTGGTGCCGAAGACGTCACTGCTCTGCAGGGTCTGCGGAGAGATGTTCATGTACTGGGTGAGATTGAGCAGGTGGAAGGGAAGGTCCGGCGAGTTGGTGAATGCGCCGGTGGGATTCTCCGTGATCTGCAAGGACCCCGCGTGCGTCGGTTCCACAGCGACGTGGCGTCCCTTGGTGTCGATGATCTGGTAATGCAGAGGAGGGGCCGTCGGTCCCCAGCCATTGACGGGGACATCCACGACGGTGATGTTGGCGATCGCCGCCAACGCCTCGTCGATCGACGAGCACGTGGTGAGGATGAAGTGGGGGACCTCCGTGGGATTGACGGCTGTGGACATGTCCGCCTGCGAGGGGTCCGCGTACTGGGCCTGGCCGGGGAAGTAGAAGGCTCCGGCCATCAGGCCTGCATCGTTGATGCCGTCCATGATCGCCATCGCTCCGAAGGTGGCGACACCTGTCACTGCGTGGGTCGAGGTCCACGACATACCCGAGCCGGACGGCATGACCGACGTGTACGCCGTACCCACGGGCACGAAGAGGACGTCGTACTCCAGCAGGTTGCCGAATTCGCACGTGCGACCCGCCACGACGCCGTTGGAGCACTCAAGCCGGATACCTGTGCACATGATCGTCTCCTCGCCCCGATAGAGGGAGGCTATCGCGCGATGACCGAGCGAGCGAGCAGTCTGAGGGCCTGCCCTCGATGGCTGATGGCGTCCTTCTCGTGAGGGCGCAATTCCGCCGTCGTCAGCGCATAGCCCAATGGGCGGAAGATCGGGTCGTAGCCGAAGCCGTGCGCGCCGTGCGGCTCGCGCGCCAAGGTGCCCTCAAGGATTCCCTCGACGACGTGCTCGTCTCCGTCCGCCGTCACCCAGGCGGCCGCGCACACGAACTGCGCACCACGACGCCCATCGGGCACTTCGGACAGTTGTGCGAGTACGAGCGCGAGATTGGCTGCGTCATCGCCATGGCGCCCCGACCAACGAGCGGAGAGCACGCCGGGCATGCCGTGCAGCGCATCGACGCAGAGGCCGGAGTCGTCGGCGATCGCGGGCAGGCCGGTCGCGCCAGCGGCGGACCTCGCCTTGAGAAGGGCGTTGCCGGCGAAGGTGGACTCGGTCTCGGCCACGTCCGGGGCTTCGGATGGGAGTGCGATGAGTTCGATGTCGACGCCCTCGGCCTGCAGGATGCGGGTGACCTCCTCGACCTTGTGGGCGTTGCGGGTGGCGAGGACGGCTCGGATGGTCACGACGTGAGCGCAGCGCGCTGCAGCGCCGTGAGTTCCACGCAGCCGGCTGCGGCCAAATCGAGGAGCTGATCGAGGAGGCGGCGATCGAAGGGCTCGCCCTCCGCGGTGCCCTGGACCTCGACGTAGGTGCCGCTGCCGGTCATGACGACGTTCATGTCGGTCTCCGCGCGTACGTCGTCGTCGTAGTGCAGGTCCAGTCGCGGCTCTCCATCGATGATGCCGACACTCACGGCAGCCACCGAGTCGATGAGCGGGTCGCCCTTCACATGACCCTGCTGCTTCGCCCAGGCAATCGCGTCCGCGAGAGCGAGGTAGGCACCCGTGATGGCCGCCGTGCGCGTGCCCCCGTCAGCCTGGAGCACATCGCAGTCGAGGACGATCGTGTTCTCGCCGAGCGCCTCCATGTCGATGATCGCGCGCAGGCTGCGCCCAATGAGACGCGAGATCTCCTGGGTGCGGCCGCCCAGGCGACCCTTCACAGACTCACGGTCGCTGCGCGTGTTGGTCGATCGCGGGAGCATGGCGTACTCCGCCGTGACCCAGCCGCGGCCGGAGTCCTTGAGCCAGCGGGGCACACCGGGGGTGAAGCTCGCCGTGCAGAGGACTCGGGTGCGGCCGAAGCTCACCAGAGTCGAGCCCTCGGCCTGGTCGAGCCAGCCGCGCTGGAAGGTGACGGGGCGAAGTTGGGCCGAATCCCGGCCATCGGATCGCGTGCTCATGGGATGCGACCCTAGGCCACGCCGCGGCAGCGGCCGTCGTGGACCTACGCCATGTCGATGACGAGGCCGCTGGCGGCGAGCATGATCTCGCCCTCGAATGCGGGTCGTGCCTCAGCGAGCGTCGCCTGAGGGTCGTTCCACGCCACGAGATGGGTGAGCACGAGCATGCCTGCCCCCGCGTCCTGCGCGTGCTCAGCCGCCTGTCGGGCCGTGAGATGCACGCCCGGAGCGGGGTGCGACTCTAGGCAACTTGCTTCGAATACCGCCACGTCGGCATCGCGGGCAAGCTCGATGAGCGCCGCGCACTCAGCCGTGTCACCCGAGTAGGCCACCGCATGGCCACCGGCTTCGACGCGCAGCCCATAGGCCTCCACGGGGTGATTGACGCGAGCCGCCGTCACGACGAAGGGACCGATGCGGTGCTCACCTGCGACGAGGTCGCGGAAGTCGAATTGCCCCGACATGCCCGGCTCCTCTGCGAGGTCGTAGGCGCGAGCCATGCGCGGGGCTGTGCCGCTCGGTCCCCAGACAGGGATGGGCGCGCGCGGCCCCTCAGGGTGGTAGCGCTGTGCGACATAGAGCCCGCACAGGTCGAGGCAGTGATCGGCGTGCAGGTGGGAGAGGACGACGGCATCGATGTCGGTCAGTGCCACGTGGCGCTGCAGCACCCCTAGGGCTCCATTGCCGAGGTCGAGCACGAGGTGGAATCCGTCGTGCTCGATCAGGTAGCAGGACGCAGGCGAGTCAGGCCCCGGGAACGAACCGGCGCAGCCGATCACGGTGAGGCGCACGTGCTCAGGCTACGTGGGCAGGGTCGGCCGAGCGGACATCGAGGTCGTCGGTGCGGCACGAGTGCGATGGTGGCGCCAACAGACGAACGCGAGCTCCGGCAGCAAATCCCGGCTCCGCTTGGCGAACCAGGGGGTCCCGTGACGGAGCAACCACCATGCCCTCCGCGCCCCCGAGGGTTGAGCCGCCGACGGCGCCAGGAACTCGCGATAGGGCTGCCATCCGAGGGGCTCTAGCGCTGCCAGAGCCATTCCCGCGAGCTCGCGGTGGCCGAGGGC
>JBEGMG010000234.1:0-6555 GCA_041183165.1 Actinomycetota bacterium
CGTCCTGCACCCCTGCGCGACCATCGCACACCGCGGCCAGGTCGTCGGGCTTGCCCTCCACGAGGGTGGCGGCGAGCGGTGACCACCGCCCCGCCTCGACCCCCGGAAGGGCGAGCAGTTCGTCCACGGGCATGCGCCGGGCCACCAGCGAGGGACGGGCAGGGGTGTTGTCGGCATCGAGAAGAGCCCGCAGACCCTCGGGATCCGGTGCACCACGATGCCGGGCCAGTGCCTCGCCCAGTGCGGTGACGATCCACCGCGGGTGCGAGGTAGCCAGGGCCAGTGCCTCCGGTCCCGCGGCGACGCGCGACGTCCAGTCCTCGAGGTCACCGCCTTCGGTCACACGTCTGAGCACGGCGTTGGCCAGCCGTGCGGGTCCTTCGCCGACGACGTTGCGCGCCAGCGCCACCGTCTCGCCCACCGCGGCGTGCGCAGGGATGCGCATGTTGACGATTTGGTGCGTGCCGAGTCGAAGCACATCGAGCAGGCGTCCATCGAGCTCGCCGATGGGACGATCGACGCACTCGGCCAGGATCGCGTCGTAGAGCCCCTGCCACCGCAGGGTGCCGTAGGCGAGTTCGGTCGCCAGGGCTGCGTCACGTGTGGAGAGGCCGGCGCGGGAGAGGATCTCCGGCATGGCGATATTGGCGTAGGCGTCATCGACGTGGACGGCGTGCAGCAGGTCGTACGCCGCACCCCTCGCCGTGCGCCGACGCCCGTGCGGCGCGCGAGAGCGCTTCGCTCCCGATGTGGGTTCACGCGTCACGCGAATGCCTCGCCGGGCCCAAGGCGTACCCCTCGCGCCCAGTCGGCCGCGGACATCGCACGCTTGCCCTGCGCGATGACATCTCCTAGGCGCACCGCAGTGCTCCCGGTCCCCACAAGGACGTCGCGCTTGCCCGCACGGATCTCGCCGGGTGCGAGGTCGGTCGCATCGCTGAACTCGACGGGGCCGAGGCGCACGCGCGCGTCCATGAGCATCGTCCATGCGCCGGGCGCGGGGGTCGACGCTCGGATGAGGCGATCGACGTGCGCGGCGGGCTGATGCCAATCGATGCGGGCATCCTCGACCTCGATGCGCGGCGCGAGTGTCACACCGTCCGACGTCTGCGGTTGCGCACCGAGCGCGCCGTCTTCGAGGGCATCGAGCGTTGCCACGAGCAGCGTCGCGCCGGATCTGGCCATGCGCTCGAGCAGGTCACCACTCGTCTCGCGATCGCCGATGCTCGTGGACTCCTGGAGCAGGATCGGCCCCGTGTCCAGGCCCTCGTCGATGCGGAAGGTCGTGGATCCCGTCTCGGTGTCACCCGCCCGGATCGCGTGCTGCACGGGTGCCGCGCCGCGCCATCGCGGGAGGAGCGAGAAGTGGAGGTTGATCCACCCGTGCACGGGGATCGCGAGCGCGGCCGGAGGCAGGAGTGCGCCGTAGGCGACAACGGGACAGCAGTCCGGTGCCAGGTCGGCGAGGGGCGCGAGTGCATCGGGGTCCCGCAGGCTCGAGGGCGTGAAGACGGGCAGGCCGAGTTCATCGGCGCGCACGTGCACGGCGCTGGGCCTTGGGGCACGGCCCCGACCCGCGGCTGCAGGTGGGCGCGTGAGCACGCCGACGACCTCGTGCCGCGTCTCGGTCAGCGCCTCCAGGCTCGGCAGAGCCACATCGGGTGTGCCGGCGAAGACCAGGCGCATGCGGTCACAGCCACTTGGCAGAGACGGTGTGGGGGCTGAACCGCACCTCGGGTGCCGACTCGCCGAACCACTCGGCCTCCCGGATCGCCTTCATGGCCTCCTTGCGCGTCTCGGCATCGAGACGATCGATGAAGAGGATGCCGTCGAGATGATCCGTCTCGTGCTGCAGCGCGCGAGCGAGGAGGTCGCTGCCCTCGACGGTGACCGGCTCACCGTGCATGTTCATGCCCTTGGCAACGACGCGGCGCGCGCGCAGGGTGTCGAAGGCGAGATCGGGGATCGACAGGCAGCCCTCATCGCCCTCCTGGGTCTCATCGGAGAGGTCGAGGACGGGATTGCACAGGTGGCCGAGCTCGTCGTCCACCCACCAGGTGAAGACGCGCAGGGAGACGCCGATTTGCGGCGCGGCCAGGCCGCAGCCGGGAGCCTCGCGCATGGTGTCGGTGAGGTCCTGCACCAGCTTGCGGAGTTCCTTGTCGAAGGTGTCCACGGGCGCAGCCGGAGTGCGCAGCACGGGATCGCCGAAGAGGCGGATCGACTGCACTGCCACGACGACTCCCCAGGTGAGTAGGACTCCCCCAGTGTAGGTGCGCGCAGGCTCAGTCCCCGCCCCAGTCCGGCGGGTCCACCGCCAGGTGCAGCTTCGCGGTGTCCTTGCGCGCGGTGCGCGTCGCCGCGATAGCGCTGAGCGCGCCGGAGAGATCCGCGCCATGCCGCCGGTCGATCGTCACGAGCACGCGCGCATCGTCGCTGCCTGCCACGGGAAGCGGCCCCATCACGCGCGCCGTACTGGGCAACCCTGCGGTGGCGGCCTGGACGGCGATCGGATCACCGGTGAGTGTCGCGGCACGCACCGCGGGGGGCAGGCTCAGATCCCTGCGTTCATCGAGCTCCCGCGCTGCGAGCCATCCGGGATCCCAGCGCACGAGCGCCTGCACGACAGGGAGTCCCGCGTCGGCCGTCACCACCACCGGTGCACCCGGCCGGGCGAGTGCGCCGGCAGCGAACCAGCGACGCGCGGTCTCCTCTCCGGCCCGCAGAGCGACTCGGGAGGTCTGAGCAGCCGCATCGAGAAGGAGTACGGCGGCGTATCCGGCCGTGGCCCAGGGCTCGGTGCCGGTCGTTGCGATGACGAGCGCGGGCTCGTCGTCCACCTGGTCGACACTGCGCTCACCGGTCGACGTGACGACGGGTACGCCCGGGAAGGCACGACCCAACTCCTCGGCCGTCCGCGCGGATCCCACCGAGATGGCGCGGAGGCGATCGCCACCACACCCGCGACAGTGCCACGACGCCACGCGCGTGCTGCACCATCGGCAGGTGGGCGCTCCCCCGCGCGCACCCAGCGCGAGAGGTCCGCCGCATGCCGGGCACGATGCCCGCTCGCGACAGCGCTGGCACGCGAGCGTGGGCACGTAGCCCCTGCGCCCCACCTGCACGAGCACGGGCCCAGTGTCCAGCGCCGCACGCGCAGCGTCGTATGCGCGACGCGGGATGCGCGAGCCGTCATCGTCGTCCGGGATGACGCGCGGAGCAGAGGTGCGCAGCACGTCGCGGCGGGGCGTGAGGGGCGCGGCCCACGATGTGGCAATCCACTGCTGCGTCTCGACTGTCCGGGTGTAGCCACCCGCGAGGAGCGATGCACCGGTGAGCTGGGAGCGCAGGGCAAGCACTTCGCGCGCGTGCCACCCCGGCGCATGCGGCTCCGCCAGGGATTCGTCTCCGTCGTCCCACAGGATGAGCAGGGATGGCGACACCACGGGTGCGAACGCCGCCGCGCGCGTGCCCAGGGCGATGGGGACCCGCCCGGTGAGCACCCGCAGGAACGAGGTGTAGCGGCGCTGGGGCCCGGCGTCTGCCGATAGGGCGGCGTAGGCATGGGTGCCGCCCGCCGCATCGAGGGCCGCGGCCACGCGAGCGAGGTCGCGGGCATCGGGCACGACGATGACCACACCGCCATGGGGGGCGGCAGCGAGCGCGGTGCGCGCGATGAGAGCGGGCCAGTCAGCCGCAGCGCTGACACCGACACCGGGCGCCGCGGTCCACACTCCCCGCAGTCCGCGCTCCCCCGCCTGCACACGACTCGCGAATGCCTCTCCGCCGGCGTAGTCCGACCATGCCGACAGGTCGACCTCGTCAGGGAACTGCAGGGGCTCGGCATCCTTGGCCAGGAGCGCGGCTTCGGCACGCGCATGCCGCGGTGGGACGGCTGCTCGCAGGACATCCGGCAACGTGCCGGCGTAACGGTCGGCGACCGCGCGCGCGAGTGCGAGGACCTCGGGAGTGAGCACGGGCAGCGGCGAGATGACGCGCTGCAGCGGAGCGAGACGGGCGTGCTCGCTCGCGTCCACGCGCTCGACGATGAAACCGTCGACGAGCCGTCCGGAGAAGCGGACCCGCACGCGGGTGCCCACCTGCGCATCCGCGTCGAGGGACTCGGGGACGGAGTAGTCGAAGGGGCGGTCCAGGTGCGCGAGAGGCACGTCGACCGCCACCCTCGCCACACGACCCGTCACGGGACGATCGTGCCAGGGGGGTGCGACGCAGTCACCGCCCTGCCAGCATGAGTCCATGCCCGGCGACACCGCCCCCGACCCGATCCCGGGCCGGCCCTTCGTCTCGACGCCGCTTCCGGAGCCGATGCCGCGGCGCTCGAGCGGCTTCTACGGCCGCCTCGTGGTCATCATCGTGCTCGCCAGCGTTGCCCTGGTGACGTTCACGGCGTACACGATCGGCGAGTACCTCTCATTCGAACGCGAACCCGTCCCTGTCCAAGAGGTCTTCATCGGTTCGTCGAGTACGGCGCCGAGGTGCTGGGCGCCACCTATCGCGCACTGCGGTCGACGCTGCCGCCAGGGACACTCATCGCCCGCTGGACCGGAGCGGGATTCCTCGGATTGATGAATGGCCCAGCCCCGGACCCCACGGTCGTGGTCACGGAGGTCGGCGAAGCCCTCGCGGTGAGCGGGGTGGCCCTGGGCAAGCGACCCATCACGCTCACGGCGGGGTGTGCCTCGGGATCACCGGGTGAGGTCACTCTCGAGGAGCTCGTAGCCCGCGCGACCGCGCATTCGTCCGCCTGAGACACCGCACACACAGGGACAAATGGTGGATAGGCACGCGTTTCGGACCGTCATCCACCGTTTGTCCCGCTAAGCGGGAGAAACGGTGGGCGGCTAGATGCCGGCGGCGGCCTTGAGCGCTGCAGCCCGGTCGGTGCGCTCCCACGTGAAGTCGGGTAGCTCGCGCCCGAAGTGGCCGTACGCCGCCGTGGGGCGATAGATCGGGCGCAGCAGGTCCAGATCGCGGATGATCGCCGCCGGGCGCAGGTCGAAGACCTCGAGCACGGCCTCCTGGATGCGCTCGTCGGGGAGCACGCCGGTGCCGAAGGTCTGCACGAAGACGCCGACGGGATGCGCCTTGCCGATGGCGTAGGCCACCTGCACCTCGCAGCGCTTGGCGAGGCCCGCGGCCACGACGTTCTTGGCCACCCAGCGCATGGCGTACGCCGCGGATCGGTCGACCTTGGACGGGTCCTTGCCGGAGAAGGCGCCGCCACCATGTCGTGCCATGCCGCCGTAGGTGTCGACGATGATCTTGCGGCCCGTGAGTCCGGCATCGCCCA
This sequence comes from Actinomycetota bacterium, assembly GCA_041183165.1. GTDB lineage: Bacteria > Actinomycetota > Actinomycetes > S36-B12 > S36-B12 > Mxb001. Next base: position 5,312 of record JBEGMG010000234.1, read on the forward strand.
TGGGTCCGCCCACCTCGAATCGACCGGTGGGGTTGACGAGAAGCCGGTAGCCGTCGCTCGACAGATCGGCGGCCTCGAGGATCGGCTCGACGACGTACTTGCGCACCTCCGGCGCGAGCTGGCCTTCGAGGTCGACGTCCTTGGCGTGCTGGCTCGACACGACGACGGTGTCGATGCGCACAGGCTGACCTGCCTCGTCGTACTCGATGGTGACCTGGGTCTTGCCGTCGGGACGCAGGTAGGGCACGGTGCCGTCCTTGCGCACCGCCGTGAGCTGCTCGGCCATGCGGTGCGCGAGAGAAATGGGCAGTGGCATGAGGGTGGCGGTCTCATCGGTGGCGTAGCCGAACATGAGGCCCTGGTCACCCGCCCCCTGACGGTCGAGGGGGTCGGAGCTGTGGCCCTCGCGCTCCTCGATGGCGTCGTCGACGCCCTGCGCGATGTCGGGTGACTGCGCGCCGATCGAGACGGAGATACCGCACGAGTTGCCGTCGAAGCCCTTCTCGGATGAGTCGTAGCCGATGTCCTTGACGACATCGCGCACGATTCCCATGACGTCAGCGAAGCCCTCGGTCGTCACCTCGCCGGCGACGTGCACCTGGCCGGTCGTGAGCATCGTCTCGACCGCCACCCGCGAACGCGGATCCTGGCGAAGGAGGTCATCGAGGATGGCGTCGCTGATCTGGTCGGCCATCTTGTCGGGGTGACCCTCGGTCACCGACTCCGAAGTGAAGAGTCGTCGTGCCACGCGCATGCCTCCTGCTCAGGGGTCTGTCGACCCGCGCTTGCCCGCTCGTGCGGACCAGGTCCTCACCCGGGGCACCCCACCGCGGCGCGAGGGTTGCCGGCCAGCGAGCCGGGGCTTGATGCTGGCGCTCTTGACGCTGGCGACCCTACCCGATCCGACGGATTCGGGCCCTGAGGGAGGGCAGGGTGTCAGGCGCCGGGGAGGAGCTTGGCGATCTCGTCGAGTACGGCGTCCGCCGCGGCCGCCTTGGACCCGCGCACGTCGGCGCGCACGGCGCCGCCCGCCGCGAGGACCTGGATGCGTGTGGCGTCGCTGCCGAAGACCTCATCACGGCCGACGTCGTTGACGACGAGGAGGTCACAACCCTTGCGGGCGAGCTTGGCGCCCGCCATCGCGAGCAGGTCCTCCGCCGAAGTGGCCGTCTCCGCCGCGAAGCCGACGATGACCTGATCCCCGACCCGGTGGGCGACAAGGTCGACGAGGATGTCGGGGTTGC
>JBEGMG010000235.1:0-11648 GCA_041183165.1 Actinomycetota bacterium
GCCTGGCGCAGCGGGGGGTCGACGTACTCGTGCTCGAGCGAGGGCATCGCTTGCCCAAGGAGCCCGAGAACACCTCCCCCGTGGCGGTGTTCGTCGAGAAGCGCTACAAGCCCAACGACACGTGGTACACCGTCGACGGGACTCCCTACGCCCCGGGTGTCCACTATGTCGTCGGTGGCAACACCAAGGTCTACGGTTCTTCCCTGCCGCGGCTGCGCGAACGGGACTTCGAGGAGACGGTCTATCCGACCGCCGTGTCTCCAGCGTGGCCCTTCAGCTACGCCGACCTCGAGCCCTACTACGTGCAGGCGGAGCGCTTGTACAACGTGCACGGGTCGCCCGGTCCCGACGGCGGGGACGCACCCCTCTTCGAGCCGTGGCGCAGTGCGCCCTACCCCTATCCCGCACTCGCTCACGAGCCCTACGTCGCGGAGACGCTCCGCCGGCTGAGTGAGCAGGGAGTGCATCCGGCCACCACGGCGATGGGTGTCGACCTGCGACCGGGCGGGCGATGCATCCGCTGCGGGACATGCGACGGATTCCCGTGCAGGTGGGACGCGAAGTCCGATGCGGAGGTGTGTGCGCTCGAGCCCGCGATCGCCACCGGTCGCGTGCGCCTGATCGAGGGCGCGTACGTCGACCGGGTGGAGACCGACGCCTCCGGACGCATTGCCCGCGCGGTCGGACACGTCGACGGGCAGCCGCTCGAGGTCAGTGGCCGAGTGTTCGCGCTTTCTGCAGGGGCTGCCAATAGCGCGGCGCTGCTGCTGCGCAGCGGAGTGGCCAACTCCTCGGGCTTGATTGGCACGCGCTACATGGTCCACAACAACACGCACATCGCGGCGATTGATCCGCGTCGTACCAACGATGTCGTCTTCCAGAAGACCGCATGCGTCAACGACTTCTACGACGATATGGGCGACGGCTATCCCGGCGGCACGCTGCAGTGCATCGGCAAGGTCCAGGCGTCGATGATGAAGACCCATGCGACGCGGGCCCCCCTTTCCGTGCTGAAGCCGATGGCCGCACGGAGCATGGAGTGGCTCGTGATGACCGAGGACACCCCCGACCCCGCCAACCGAATCAGCCTCGACTCGCAAGGACGCATCACGGTCACGTGGACCAGGACCAACTACGACCGTCACGAGCTGATGCTGGCCAAGGCGCGCGAGTTGCTCAAGGGTGCGGGCTACGTCGCCATCTTCGAGCAGCGCTTCGACATCTCGATGAACTCGCACATGTGCGGCACCGCAGCCGGAGGTGAGAATCCGCGCGAGAGCGTGCTCGACCGCAATTGCCGTAGCCACGATGTGGACAATCTCTACGTCGTCGACTCGGCGTTCTTCCCATCGTCCGGGGCACAGAACCCGGCTCTGACCATCGCGGCCAACGCCCTGCGCGTCGCCGAGACAATCCCTGCCTGAGCGGGCGAGTGGGCGGCGCCGCCCGGTAGCATCGCGCCATGTCCGAAGGCCCCCTCTATCTCATCGCCGTCATCAAGCCGCGCATGGAGCTCGCCGAGGTCGTCGCCGAGCGCCTGCGCTTCATGCGCGACGCGACGCGCGAGGAGCCGGGCAATATCTTCATGGAGCTCGTCGTGGGCGAGGACGCCGACACCTGGCTCATGCTCGAGAAGTTCGTTTCCCGGGAAGCCTGGGAGGAGCACATGACCCTGTCGCACGTGACCGAGGGCAATACCTTCCTCGCGGACAAGCTGCGCGAGCCCACTGAGCTCCGCTTCTACACCGAGCGCTGACTACTGCGCGCTGCGGTCAATGGGCGGGTGACGCCACGGGGGAGAGATCCGAGATCGCCTCGACGATGGCCTCCGTGGCCTCCCAGTTGAGCATGTGACCCGCGCGCGGCACCCACCAGCCCTGGGCGCCAGGGATGGACTCGGCCAGCCGCTCGGACTGCCAGAGCGGCGTCGTCTGGTCCTTCGTGCCGCAGAGGACGATCGTGGGTACGGCGATCTCGTGCAGCCGGTCGCCACGGTCCTCGGCGCTGAAGGCCTCGAGGATCGGCAGGAGCGGCTTGTGATCGGCCGCTCGGAAGGTCTCCAGGAAGACCTGCACCATCGCGGGGGACTTGTCCTCGCCGCAGATGCTGGCGCCGAAGATCGTCCCGATCGTGTCGTTGGAGACCAGCTTCTGCAGCATGCCCGACTTGATGAGGGGGATCTGCGCCTTGTTCTGGGGCGCCCCGCGCAGGACGTCGCCGGAGAAGGTGGACATGAGGATGAGCCCGCGCAACCGCTCTGCGACTCCGGGTACGTCGAGCACTGCCGCGATGGCGAGGAACCCTCCCATCGAGTGCGCGAGCAGCACAGCATCGCGCGCGTCGACATGCTCGAGTACCGCAAGGTAGTCGCCGGACATGGATGCCGTGCTGATGCCGTCCGACCCGATCGTCGACTGGCCGTGCCCGCGCTGGTCGAAGGCGACCACGCGGTAGCCACGCTCGAGCAGCAGGTCCCACAGGACGGTCCACTCGATGACGCTCATGTAGATGCCGTGGGCCAGCACGACGGTCGGTCCCGTGCCGGCGGTGACGACGCGGATGCGGGTGCCGTCGGGACGCTCCACGAACGACGTCTCGCCGTGCGGCTCCCGGCTGATCCGCTCGTAGGGGTAGGGGTCGGGTGACGTGGCGATGGCGTGGGCCTGGCGGCGGGCGCCCACGACGGCGGCCGCTCCCGCGGCTGCTGCGGCCGCTCCGATGACGAGTCCGGGTCTCATGCGGGCGATCGTTCCAGGCGGCGCCCCTGCACGCGCCCGAATTGCCGATACTGCCCGGGCCCGGGTGCTTGGATTGGCCCATGCTGCGCGCCGCGGACTGCCGGGTCGAGGACCTCGCCGCCGTCGTGGCCGAGCAGACTCGGCTGGCCGACTACCCGCTCGCCGTCCGCGTCGAGGCGAACGTCCTGGTGTACTCCGCAGACGCCTTGCGCAATGCCGATCGGGACGCCCCTCTCACCGAGCTGGCCCGTGCCCTGCGTGACGGACCGGGGGTCGTCATCGTCGAGGGAGCGGTCGACCCGGCGGTCGTGGATCGAGCGACAGGCGTCTTCTTCCGCATCATCGATGAGCAGAACGCTGCAGGGCAGTCCGTAGGCGATCACTTCGCGAAACCCGGAGCCAACGATCGGATCTGGAACTCGCTGGAGAAGCTCGCTGTCGCCGATCCTGCCGTCTTCATCGACTACCACGGCAACGACATCATCGACCTGGTGTCGACCGCGTGGCTCGGACCGGCGTACCAGATGACGGCCCAGGTCAACGTCGTCAATCCTGGAGGGGCGGCCCAGGTGCCGCACCGCGACTATCACCTCGGCTTCATGTCCGCCGCGCAGATCGAGCGCTACCCCGACCACGCGCACGCACTCTCACCCGTGCTCACCCTGCAGGGAGCCGTCGCGCACGGCGACACTCCGATCGAGACCGGCCCCACCATGCTGCTGCCGCACTCGCAGAAGTACCCGGGCGGCTACCTCATCGCCGGTCGTGAGGATTTCGCGGAGTTCACCACCGAGCACTGCGTGCAGGTGCCCTTCGCCAAGGGAGATGCCATCTTCTTCAATCCCGCGCTCATCCATGGGGCGGGGACGAACCGCACGCCCGACGTGCGCAGGATGGTCAACCTCCTGCAGGTATCGAGTGCCTTCGGTCGCGCGATGGAGAGCATCGATCGCGAGCGCGTCGTTCTTGCCCTCTATCCGGAGATGCTCGCGCGCACCGACAAGGGAGCGGAAGACCCGGCCGTCGAGCTCGCCCTGCGTTCGGCTGCGGAGGGCTACCCCTTCCCCACCAATCTCGACCGCGATCCGCCGGTGGGCGGCCTGGCGCCGCCGAGCCAGGCGGACGTCGTGCGCGATGCTCTCGAGCAGCGGCGCACGCTCGATGACCTCCGGCGGGCGCTCAAGGAGCACGCCACTCGACGGGAGACCACGTGAGCACCGACCTCCTTCGCATCGGTGTGATCGGCACGGGACGCATCGGACGCATGCATGCGGGCTACATCGCGCGCCAGACGCCCCGCGCCACGCTCAGCGCCGTAAGCGATGTCAATCCCGCGTCGGCATCCGAGGTGGCAGCGATGTACGGCGTGCCCGCGGTGAGTGCCGAAGAAGTGATCGCGCTGTCGGATGCCGTGGCCATCTGCACGTCCACTGACACCCACGTCGACTACATCGTCGCGGCCGCGGAGGCAGGTAGGGCGATCTTCTGCGAGAAGCCGGTGAGTCTCGATCTCGCTCAGGTGGATCGTGCGGCGGAAGTCCTTGAGCGCACGGGCGTGCCCTTCATGGTGGGCTTCAATCGGCGCTTCGACCCGGGGCATCGGGCCGTGCGTGACGCTGTGGTCAGCGGTCGCATCGGCGATGTGCGCATGGCTCGCGTGACGAGCCGCGATCCGTCTCCGCCGCCAGTGGAGTACGTGAAGGTGAGCGGGGGTATCTGGGTCGACATGATGATCCACGACTTCGATATGGCCGCCTTCGTCGTCGACTCGCCCGTGGTCAGGGTCTGGGCCCAGGGGGCCAACCTCATCGATCCGGCGATCGGGGAGGCGGGCGATGTCGATGTCGGCGTCGCCGTGCTCACACATGCGAATGGCGCGATCACGACGATCGACATCTCGCGCGAGGCGCCGTACGGCTACGACCAGCGTGTGGAGGTCCTCGGCTCTCTCGGCATGGCCGTCTCGGACAACGAGCGGCTCAACCGCAGTGAGGTGTACCTCGCCGACGAGACGCATCGGCCGGTGCTGCCCAACTTCTTCATCGAACGCTACGAGACGGCGTACCGCGACCAGTGGCGCTACTTCACCGACTACGTCCTCGATGGAGGACCCTCGCCGGTGTCGCTTGCCGACGGTCGGGCTCCCGTGGTCATCGCGGCCGCCGCGGCAGAAAGCGCGCGGACGGGTCAGCCGGTCGGGGTCTGACTGCCCCCTTCGCCGACGGGGGTGCCGCGCCCGTAGCCACGAGGGGTGGGCCGAGGATCCAATTTGACATTTTAGTTAGGTAAGCCTTACCTTTACGATGTCGTCGGGGGCACGTGGAGACTCGGCTGGAGGAGTCCGATGCTCGCCAACTACCTCATCGGCCTGCGCGAGGGCATCGAGGCGGCACTCATCGTGAGCATCCTCGTGGCCTACCTCGTGAAGACCGACCGCTGCGAGTATCTCCGGTGGGTGTGGACCGGCGTCGGCGCCGCCGTCGGCATGTCCGTCCTCTTCGCCACCGGTCTGTCCCTCACCTCCGAGGCCATGACCGAGCGGGCCGAGACGATCTTCGCCGGTGTGGCATCCCTCGTGGCCGTCGTCTTCGTCACCTGGATGGTCTTCTGGATGAAGCGCACCGCCCGCAACATCAAGGGTGAGCTCCAGGGCAAGCTCGACAACGCCATGGTCATCGGGCCCGTGGCCATCGCGGTGGTCGCCTTCATCGCCGTCGCCCGCGAGGGCCTCGAGACCGCGCTCTTCCTGTGGGCGGCCGTGCGCGCGACCGGTGAGGGCGCTGTCGCTGTCACGGGAGGCCTGCTCGGCATCGCGACCGCGATCGTCCTGGGCTGGCTCTTCTATCGCGGCGCCCTCAAGATCAACCTCGCGACGTTCTTCACCTGGACCGGTGCGGCCCTCATCATCATTGCGGCGGGCGTCCTGTCGTACGCCGTCCACGAGTTCCAGGAGGTCGGGCTGCTGCCCGGTGACGACAGCAAGGCCTTCGACGTCTCCGGCGCGATCCCCATGGACTCCTGGTACGGCGAGCTCATGCGCGGCTTCGTGAACTGGTCGTCGAACCCCTCCTGGCTGCAGGTCATCGCGTGGGTCCTCTACGTCGGGGTCGTCATGACCCTCTTCTTCAGGAGTTCCTCGAAGGCCAGGGAAGCCGCGGCGGCGCCGGCAGGCGTGCCGATGGCACCCGCTTCGGTCGACGCCACGCGCTCCTAGGGCCTTGGGCCCCAACTTGGCCGTCTGCGGGACACCGATCTCGGCGGGCGGCTAGCGTCACCCCAGTCCAGTTGGGGAGGGTCGGTGAGCGGATCGGGCCCGGAACTGCCGCCGCTGTCGCGTCGCGGATTCCTAGGCGCCGTCGGCATCGGTGCGGCCGCCATCGCGATGCCCTCGGGTGCGTGGGCCGTGGCCCCGCGTCCGGGATCCGCGCTGGAGTTCCTCGTCCTGCGCCGGCGCGAGGACCTCCTCCGCGCGACGCTCGTGCCCATCGGCATGACCATCGACGCCGCCTCCGGCGAGATCGCGCTCGACCCTGGCGTCCAGCGCGGTCGACTTCGGGTGGACTTCGGTCCTCAGGTCGTGGTGGAGCAGGCAGCCCTCATCCCTCCCGACGGCCCGGCGAATCCCGCGGTGCCCGTGCCGGCACGACTGTCGGGCTCCAGCTGGATCGTCTTCTACGCGAACGGCGACATGCCTCTCGCGCTGTCCTCTCTCCTCGCCTGGTCCCGGAGTCCGACAGCCGTCGATCCCGTCGCGGGCACGCCTCCGGGGGCTGCCGTCCCCGCGCAGGCCCCGGCGAAGCCGGGACTCGACGTCACGTCGCTCGAGATGCCGTGGTGGCTGTCCGTGTCGCCCAACATCCTGGCGGCGTGGACCACAGAGACAACGCCCAAGCGCGCGGGCAGCCGCACGGAGCTCTTCCACACCCGCCTGGCCCTCCTGCAGTTCGGGGCGGATCCGGTCGAGGGCAGCCCCCTCATCAGCATCCGCGGCGCGGCACTGGTCGATCCGGATGGCCGTGCCCTGGTAGCCGACCCCAACCTCAACCCGGGCGTGGGCGGTGTCACGGGCTACCCCTTCGAGATGATCCCCACCCCCCGGGATCGCGCGGACATCGTGCGTATGACAACGATGACGGGCAATGGGCAGCAGGGTGGCCTCGCCGAGCCCATCGCTGCCCGCATCTCCCTCAGTGCCCTGGGGGGCCAGCTGCAGGCGTCGGGAAGCTGGAACGAGCCTCTCGTCTCCAACATGACGTCGTGGCAGCAGCGGATCTGGCAGGGTCGCGACACCTACGCGAAGGTGGTGCGACAGGGATTCCTCTACCCGTTCGGGCTGCGCGCCGCATTCGTGCAGGAGGGCGTGCGGAAGTGGGTGCGCGGATCCGACGGCGCGACCCGGCCCTTCTGGTTCAAGACCTACAAGATCATCGTCACCCAGCCCACCCTCGACCTGGCCGAGGGCGTGCAGTCGACCGCCGCCGGCAAGCGTGGCGCCATCTTCCGCTCGGTCACCTGTCGCACAGTGATGACCCCGGAGCTCGTCGGCACCGAGCCCGGTCAGGTTGCCGGTGGCGGATGGGCCGCGAAGCGCGTGTTCTTCGCCAAGGTCCCCGGGCCCGGGGGCACCCGCGTCCCCTTCCAGTTCGCCTTCACCGGCATCGATGCGAACGGCGACGCGGTCGCTTTCACCATGCCGCTCATGTTCGCCGAGGACACTTCGACGGCGCGGGAACTCGGCCCGACGTACACGGCTCAGGGAGCCCAGGCCCTGCGGACCTTCTACAACGCCGGCACCGAGGCCGAACGGCTCGCGGCCTTCGGCGGTCAGGCCGTCGGGTACGCCGATTCCACGGAGATCTCGGCCCGCGCCGCAGGTGATTCCACGTCCCTCAGCACGTCAGTACCGACCGCGGGCGTCATCTTCGACATCTTGGCGACGGCCCCGGGCGCGGGTCCGGCCCTTCCCCTCATCGACTCGCAGGCCGATTCGCTCGACCTGTGGCTCGCCCAGCAGCCGCTCAATATGCCGGTCGTCAAGGAAGCCCGCGTCGTCGTCGAGGATGTCTCGCGCCTCGCCGGGCAGACGGTGAGCTCCGTACTCGCCTACCCTCGCGAGTTCCTCGAGGACGGACTCGACGAGGCAAAGAACAAGGGCCGCATCTTCCTGGCCAATGCCGCCGCGACGGCGACCGAGGTGGCCATGGACGCGGCAAGCGCGGGCGGCGTCGTGGTCCCCAAGATGGACCTCGCCGGCCTCAGCGCGACGGTCGGCACCGTGTTCGGCACGGCCGCGAGCCTGAGCGAGATCGCGGCCCGCGGGACGATTTCGCCCGGCGAGGCTCTCGCCGCGATCAAGCTCCTGGGCGGGGTCTCGCTGGCCGATGTCCTCCCGGCGAGCTTCCCCGCCGTCGACGGCGACAAGCCCAGCAGCAAGGCGCTATCGGTGACGTCGACGATCGTCGACACGGGCCTGCCGACGGAGCGCGTGGTCACCGTCATGGCCATGTCGTGGAAGGCCGGTGAGCTCATCCCGTCCGGCATCGCCACCGAACTGCTCACGATCGACGACGCCACCCTCTCCCTTCGATTGGTGTCCGAGGTGCCGACGTCCGGGGGCAAGGGCTCGTGGTCGGTCGACGGATCCTTCGACGACTTCGTCGTGGCGCTCGTGCCGATCGACGGTGCCCAGTTCGTCTACGTCGATGTCAGGCGACTGGGGTTCTCCGCCGGCAGCGACTCCGCCAGCGACATCGATGTCGACGTGGCCCGCGTGGTCTTCGGCAGTGCCCTCGCGTTCATCGCCGAACTCGCCGAGAAGCTCCCCTTCGGCAACAACCTCAGCATCGGCATCGACTCCGCAGGCATCAGGGCCGGCCTCTCGGTGGGCGTGCCATCCATCGCCCTGGGCGCCTTCACGCTCACCGGCATTCGCGTCAACACCGGTCTGACCCTGCCGTTCGGCAGCGACCCGGTGCGCTTCCGGTTCGGCATGTCGACGACGGACGATCCCTTCGGCCTCACCGTCCTCGGCATCGGCGGCGGGGGTTGGTTCGGCAACGACGTCGGCCTCGATGGTGTCGAGTTCTTCGACGTCGGGATGTTCCTCGAGGGCAAACTGGCGCTTGACCTCGGCGTCGTGAGCGGCAGCGTCTCCGTGCGCGTGGGACTGCAGTACTCCATGGGAGCCCCCGCCCCCGGCGAGCCCGAGGTGTGCACGCTCGTCGCGTTCTACCGCGTCGACGGCAGCGTGAGCGTGCTCGGCATCGTGAGCGTCGGCATCACTGTGTACGTCGGACTCGGGATCGACCTTCCGCTGCCGATCCCGCGCTCTCCGGAGGACGCCCTCCAGGTCACCCTGCACGGGGAGGCACGGGTATCGGTCAAGATCAAGCTCTGCTTCTACTCCAAGACGGTCGGCTTCACCGTGAGACGCGACATCAAGGGCAGCGACATACCCTTCGCCAACGACATCGTCGGAGCCCTCGATGCGCGTAGCGCCCGTGCCTCGGCACCCCGGGCGGCCGGCGCGACCGGGGTGACCGGGGTAACCTTCGCGGACGCCACGACCCGCGAGGACTGGCGCGCGTACTGCGGAGCGTTCGGATGATCCTCGAAACAGTGCTCTTCAGCGCGCTCCCGAAGTCCCGCACGGCCCGTTACCTCGACTTCTCCGTGTTCGTCGCCCCGCAGCTCGGTGGGGAGGAGGGGGCTCCAGCCACCCTGCCGCTGAGCCGCTATCCCGACTTCGCCGACGGAATGTGGGCCGAGCGGATCCGGGCCATGCAGTGGGATCTCACCCTGCGCTGGAACGAGGATGACTCCGATGAGGACATCCTGCCCTGCACGCGGCTGTCCCCGGATCCCGACCGCGACCTGTCGCGCCTGCTTTTCCCCGGCTCCATGCCGGTCTTCCCCTTCACCTATGCCAACGTAGCGAGCGCCGACTTCCTGTCCTTCCCGCTCGCGCGGTTGTCGGAGGCGCTCGACGGCTGGCAGCGCCGCGTGATCCAGGAGTACCCCGAGGATCGTCCGCTCCGCTCCGCGCTCGTGACGACGTACGGGAAGGACCAGCAGCGCCCGCCCGATCGCAAGCCGCTCGACGCCTACAACATCGACGCCCGGCGCAGCGCCGAGCTCAGCGCGACCATCGACCGGGCGCTAGAGGCGAACGGCGTGACCGTCGCCCCGGCGGCGAACGCGCCCAATGCGACGGCTCTGTCGGTGGAGATGCTCACGCGATTCATCTCCATGCAGGCGACCGCCGAGCAGATGGAGACGCCGCCGGAGTGGCCCGACCTCGACTTCCACCAGGCCGTCGCGCTCTTCGGGTCGCACCCGAACCTGCTGCGCAAACTCGGTCTCGTGGTCGACCTGCGGGCCGACCTCACCGGATGGCGCAAGCGATATGGCACTCCGCGGGCCTACGTCGGCTCGGATTGGCCTCCGTCCTACGACCCGGCCGTCACGGGGGTCGACATCACGACCGCCTTCCCCCGCGTGCGCACGCGGCTGTCCGACACGCAATTCCGCCCGCTGCCGTCGGGACGCTGGCTGACGGTGGAGGGATTCGCCGACCTTTCGGGCACCTTGGGCGTCACGAGCGAGGCGGAGCTGGAGACCCTGGCGACGCAGAGCCTTGCCACGGGCATCGGTCGCGCCGAGAGCGAGCGGCTCACGTCGTTCGGGTCGCCGGAGCGCACCGGCACCCCTGCGCGGCACAACGGCGGGATTGCGATCGTGCGCACCGACTACGCGAAGCAGGTGAAGGACGAACTCCGGCGATTCGACCCCCTCGAGGAAAGTCTCCGCACCGGCGACGACCTCCTTGTCGATGCCGAGGACGTGCTCATGGGCTACCGGCTCGACGTGCGCCGGGTCGGCGACGCCGGATGGCGCAGCCTGCACCTGAGGCGGGGCATCCTCATCCCGTACGCGGGTGCGCAGCCACGCGCCGAGGTCGATCTCGGCGCTGACGAGGGCTGGGTCGAGCCGGCCGGCACGAGCGACATGGCCGACGGCCAGTCGAATGGACGTCGGCGTCCACGCATCTCGACGGACGGGCTGTCGGAGATCCGTCTGCCCGAGGGTCTCGCCCGCTGGGGGGGCTGGAGCCTGTCTCTGCCGCAGCCGGGGAAGATGCTTGACGCCGACGGCAAGCCCGTCCCGCCGACCGGCGGTGCCGACGCGGCCGCCCTCATCGACAGCCTTCACGGCACCATCGACTACCGCCAACCCGAGGGCGGCGCGCGCCTGCTTCCACTGCGCTTCAGCAAGACCGACTACGAGTTCCGCATGCGATGGGTCGATCTTGCCGGCAACTCGGTGCCCCCGGATGCCGTTGGCGGAGTGGTGCTGCGTGTGCCCTACCGCCGGCATGATCCGGTGCCGTCACCTGCCGTCCACCTCGCGGAATCGGGCGTGTACGGCGAATCCGTCGACGTCGTCGTCCTGCGGACGGGTTCCGCCGGTTCCGTCAACCGCATGAGAGCGACGCGCTACGTCGCACCTCCCCAGGCTGCGGGATCCCTGGCGATCACCCATGGGATGTTCGACGACGCCCAGGGGCGCCCGAAGGACGATGCCTACGACACCATCGCGCAGCGTGAGACCGCCTTCCTCGCCGAGAAGCTCGAGGCCAATCCTGGCAAGGTGCCCTACCTCCCGGATCCCCTCGGCCAGGGGCTGTTCGTGCGCGGGATTCCGCGGGCCGCAGGCGCCTACGACCAGGAGGCCAGCGTCCGCTACACCGGCACGTGGCCTGAGCTCAGCGTCCTCACCCTTGTCTTCGACGGCAGCCGGGCCGCGGGCTCCTCGGTGGCAGGCGGCACGCTCACCGTGGGCATGCCGGCGGGTCGGGTCGCCCACTTGCGTCTGTCCAACAGCCTCGACGGCAATGGTCTCGAGCTCCTC
>JBEGMG010000236.1:0-5990 GCA_041183165.1 Actinomycetota bacterium
CCCAGATGAAGTAGAGCGCCAGCAGGATGCCGTTGACGGTCGCCCACTCCTGCCAGAGCGAGATGGTCCAGAGGAAGGGCACGCCCTTGAGGTAGCCCAGGAAGAGTGGGGGGTCCCCCAGCGGCAGGAGCAGCCCGCCGCAGTTGCTGACCATGAAGATGAAGAAGACCGCGGTGTGCGCGACCTTGTGGCGCTCCTTGTTCACCGAGAGCAGGAAGCGGATGAGGACCATGCTCGCGCCGGTGGTGCCGATCGCGCTCGCGAGCACGGTGCCGATCGCGAGGATCGCCGTGTTCGTGATCGGGTGCGCCGGCAGGTTTCCGCGGATCGCGATGCCGCCCGAGATCACGTAGAGCGAGAAAAGCAGGACGATGAAGGGGATGTACTCGTCCAGCACCGCATGGCCGGTCAGGGTGGCGGCATGGCCGGCTCCCATGGTGGCAGCGATCCACGCGAGTGTGGCCACGCCGCAGGTCGCAGCGACCGCGAGCCGGCTGATGTTGCTGTGCCACCAGCCCGCGATGGCAGGGATCAACGGGAACGTGGCGATCGCCAGCAGCAGAAACGCGAAGGGCGCCGCACCGAGCGCCCACGACCCCGGCAGTTCGGGCTTGACGTGCTCACCATCGTGGTGACCGAGCAGGCCTCCCACCAAGGTGACGAGGATCACGAGGCAACCGATGACGGCGACCGAGCGGACGGCGCGCGAGGGTCCGCTGTGATGGGTGGCGTGGCTCATGGCGCGAAGATAGCGAGCGCCGTGGCGCTGCCGGGCGCTAGGCTCCGTGCATGGTGGTGGACTGTCCGCAGCATGCCCAACCCGTGGCGCAGGTCGAGGATCTTCGCGGCGCATGCAGCGTTGCGTTCGTGAAGACTTCGTTAGGTCGGTCACTCGGCTTGCCCGAAGGCACCGAGGGCATGGTCGTGCTCGAGGAAGAACGCGGTCTCCTGCGGCTCGTCACGCAGGCCGGGCCGGGCCAAGAGCTCGCCTTGGACCCTCCTCTGCGTTCGCCGTGCGCCATCACCGCCGATGACGAGGCGCTGCTCGTGGTCGAGCGAGCTCCGCCCCGCATCCGCATCGTGCACGGCGGCGTGACGCGCTACATCGGTGATGCCGTGCTCCGTGAGCCGGTGGCCGTCGCGGCACATGCCACCAAGGTGGCTGTCGCCGATGCGGCCCTGCGGCAGGTCCTCGTGTTCGATCTTGCTGCGCAAGCCAATGCCGTGGTGGCCAGAGCCGACGGCGTCGCGCCTGCCGGCGTGGCGTTCGACGACGCGGGGCGGCTGTGGTGGACCGATGCCGCCGCGCACCGGGTGCATCGATGGACGATCGATGGCCCCGGCCCGGGCCAGGCGTTCGGCGAGCGAGGTGCGTTCCCCGATCAGTTCACCGAGCCCACGGGCATCGCATGCCGTGATGGGTGCGTCTACGTGTGCGACCACCTCAATCACCGCATCGCGGTGCTGGACCAGGCGACGGGACGGATGGCAGGATGGTGGGGCATGCACGCGGTCATCCCGCGCCAGGGGAAGGGGCGCATCCACTATCCCGATGCGATCGCCTTCACGCCCGATGGTTCGCACGCGCTCGTGTGCGAGGGCTTCGAGGACCGCGTGCAGCTGCTCGCGCCCGGCGGTCCCGCACCGATCGATGACGGGCTCTCCGTCCCTCGTGATGCGGTGAGCAGCCACTTCGGACCGGATGCCAGCGCGCTCGGTCCCATCATGGCGATGACCGAGCCCGAGACCGGTTCGGTCATGATCTTCAATCTGCTCGGCGCCACGCCCGCACCCGGTCACATCGCGACCTTCGGCGGCAGTGCGGCCTTGCCAGGGCGCTACGGTGCGATCGCGTCGGTCTGCGTGCTGCCGGGCGAACGCATCGCCGTGGTCGATCGATCCAACGCCAGGCTCGATGTGGTGAGTGCCTCCCCGGACCGGTCGAAGCCCGTTGCCTTCGATCCGTTCCTGCCCCGACTGGTCCGGTCGACCGATCTCGTGGCCATGGTGGGATCGGTCGGTGGCAAGGTGCCGGTCATCGTGGACCTGGCGTGGGACGGCTCGGAGCTCCTGGCGCTTGATGGTGCGAATCGTTGCGTGTGGCGCTTCGATCGCAACGGCGCGCCGGTGCGCTACACGAGCGGCGAGCCGAAGCGGACCGACCTGCCCGAGGGAGCCCGCGAACCTGTGCAGCTGGCCGGCTCACGCGGTGAACTCGTGGTGGCCGACCGGGCCGGCGGGGCGATCTGGTGCTGCCGCGAGGATGGAACGTGGTCACGCATGGCCGAGCTCGGCCACGGTGATGCCACGGTCAGGCTGGTGCACCCGTTCGGCGTGGCCATCACCGACGACGGCTTTCTCGCGGTGACGGATGAATCGACCGATGGCGTGCACCTCGCGCGGTGGGGGCCCGGGTCCGGCACCACCCTGGTCTCGTCGACGGTCGCGCGCGGGATCCTGGACCACGAGTTCTGGCTTCCGCAGGGCGTGACGGCCATGCGCGACGGCGTGCTCGTCGTGGATCGTGGCAACCATCGATTCCAGGCCTTCGGGCCCGACGGCACCTGGCGCTTCACGGGATCGCTGGGCAAGTTCTACACCCGCAAGCGCACGCAGGTCAGGCAGAACGAGCTGCCGCCAGTGGCACCGCCGCAGCCGCCCGCGGCACCCGCAGGGGACGAGTCATGAGCGCCGCCGTACGAGCCTCGCGCCTGCTGGCTGCAACCGTCATCGTGCTCGTGGGCATGATCCCTGCGTGCCTGCCGCAGCCATCGGACGTGATGTGGGTGCGCAAGGCCGTGACCGAGGATGGATCGCTCACCGTGTGGTGGCGCGTTGCCGGTGAGCGCGACGAGCTGCCCGACAGCGATCCGTTCGATCTCGAGGTCCGCGTCGATGATGCGAACGGTGCGCCTGCTGACGTGTCGCTGGAACTCGATGCCGAGATGCCGCACCACGGCCATGGCATGAATGTGCGACCGTCGGTGGAGCGGACCGGCCCGGGGCGATTCGTCGTGCGAGGCGTCCTCCTGCACATGAGCGGCAGATGGGAACTGGCGTTCGATCTGGGCGATCCCGATGGCGTGCAGTGGCGGCGCGCGCAGTGCACGGTGGAGGCTCCGTGACCGCGCAGCGCCGGCTCGGCATCGTCACGCTGGTGATCATGCTCGGCTTGGCAGCGTGGTCGTGGCGAATCCTGCGGCAGGGTGCATCCGACGATTCGTCCGTTCGCCAGACGCCGACGGCACGCGCGCCTGCATCCAACCTGCCGAAGGCGCTTGCTGTGCACACGCAGGCGCGTGCTCCCGTGCCGCCCGACCCGACGAACCGCTTCGCCGATGACGCCCGGGCTGTCGCGCTCGGCGAGCGCCTCTTCTTCGATGAGTCGTTCTCGTCCAGCGGCACGGTGAGCTGTGCAACGTGCCACGATCCCGAGCACGCCTTCACCGATGGGAAGCGTATCGCCCAAGGCGAGGGGACTGGCTCGCGCAACACTCCGACGATCCTCGGTGCGGCGCGCCGTCGTTGGTTCACGTGGGATGGACGCGCCGACACGATCTGGTCGCAGGCCGCGGAACCCATCGAGCAGCCGACGGAGCACGCGTTCGATCGCACGCGGTTTGCAGTGGCCATTCGCGATGATCCGGGCGTGCGACGACTGTGGGAAGCTGCGTGCGGCGCGCTGCCCGCAGCACTCGATGCGGTGCCCAAGGGTCTTGCCGCACGGCCTGCGCTCGCGGACGGTGGCGAGGGCGACGCGATGGCGCAGTCGTGGGCCCAGTTGTCCGCAGAGCAACGCGCTGCCATCGACCTTGTCTTCAGCGCATCGATGAAAGCGCTCGGTGCGTTCCAGCGCACGCTCGACATGCCGCTGTCGGCGTTCGACCGCTGGGCCGATGCGGTGGGCCGGGGCACGGTCTCGATGGATGACGAAACGGCGGGGGGCATCATCACGCCGGCGGCCCGCCGAGGGTGGCTGCTCTTCTCCGGCAAGGCCAACTGCATCCAGTGCCATGGAGGACGGGAGTTCACCGATGGCGAGTTCCACAACCTCGGGCTGCCCGGGCCCGACGGTCGACTGGGCGGCGATCCCGGTCGTCGCGGCGCGATTGCACGGCTCAAGACCGATCCGTTCTCGAGCGCCGGCGAGTTCAGCGACGACCCCGACGGCGCCGAGGCCCGGCTCGTCCGATCGCTCAAAGATGATCCCGAGACGTGGGGACAGTTCCGCACACCGAGCCTGCGCGGCGTGGCGCTGACGGCGCCGTACATGCACGACGGCCGCTTTGCCACGCTGGCCGAGGTGATCGCGTTCTACGACACGCTCGAAGGAGCCATTGCGCTGGATCATCATCGCGAAGCAGTCTTGCAGCCGCTCGGCCTCACGGCGCCGGAGCGAGATGACCTCGAGGCATTCCTGCGGGCCCTGAGTCCGGAGCGGCTGCCCCGAGTCCTCGACTCCGCCCGGTAATCCCCGAGCCGGATTTCCATGTCCCCTGAAACGGGCTATAGTTCGAGGACCCACTGCCCGACAACGAAGGAGACATGATGCGCGCTTCCACGACCGCGACGTTGCTTGCTTGCACCCTGCTTTCCGGAGCGGTCCTGACCGCAGTGGCCCACGAGGACGATGGAAAGGTCGCCGATCGCCAGCCTGCGGTCGTCGCTCCTGCCTGGCGTGAGGCGGATGGCGGCCTGGCCGCCGACACGTTCGCATCAAGCGGCATCACGCTCAAGGCGTGGTTCCCGCTCGCCTCGATCGATGCAGCCGCGACCAGCGGCAATACGTGCTGGGGATACGTGTCGCCCAGCGGCCGTGAGTACGCCATCATCGGCGTTTCGTCGGGCACCGGCTTCTTCGACATCACCAACCCCGCGGCACCGGTGAAGGTCGGGTTCATCACCGGACCGACCTCGCTCTGGCGCGACTTCAAGGTCTTCGGCACCCGTGTGTATGCCGTCTCCGAGGGCGGCGGCCACATCCAGGTGATCGACATCTCGAACATCGACGGGGGCACGGTCTCGCTGATCGGTGCCACCACGGATGCCACCACTGCAGCCACGCACACCGTCTTCATCAACGAGCAGAGCGGCTACCTCTACCGGTGCGGCGGGGGCGGCAACGGCCTCCGTCTCTACAACCTGAACTCCACGCCGAACAACCCCCAGCTGGTGGGTTCGTGGCCGTCCTACTACGTGCACGAGGCGCAGGTGGTCACCTACACGAGCGGCCCCTACGCCGGCAAGGAGATCGCGTTCTGCTGCGGCGGCCTGAGCAACGGCAACGTGGAGTCCGGCCTGTACATCGTCGACTGTACGAACAAGGCGGCGCCGGTGCTGCTCGGCCGGATCCTGTATCCGAGCGCGCGGTACAGCCACCAGGGCTGGCTGACGGAGGACCGCAAGTACTTCCTGCTCGGTGATGAACTCGACGAGGGTGCGACCCAGTCGCTCACCACGACCTACGTCATCAACGTCGAGAACCTGGCGAACCCGACCTACGTCGGCCTGTTCCAGAACGACACCCCGGCGATCACGCACAACGGCTACACCCACCAAGGCAAGTTCTTCCAGGCCAACTACCGCAGCGGCATCCGCGTCTTCGACGTGGCAACCCCGGGCAACCCCGCCTCGATCAACGAGGTGGCGTGGTTCGACACCTACCCGGCTGACGACGCGGCCTCGTTCAACGGCCTGTGGGCGTGCTACCCGTACTACCCGAGCGGCACGGTCATCGGCAGCGACCTGGAGCGCGGCATGTTCGTGTGGCGCCTGGGCGAGGATCCGGTGCGGCTCTCGTTCCCGGGTGGCGCACCACAGTTGGTCTCGCCCGCGGGCCAGGCCGTGACCTTCGATGCCGTGGTGCAGTCGGGCGTGACGGTGACCAACAAGCGCTTCCTCTACAACACGCCTGCGGGCACGCAGGGCGTGTCGGTGACCCAGCTCGATGCCGACACCTACTCGGCAACGCTGCCGGCCGTGGCGTGCGG
>JBEGMG010000237.1:0-2746 GCA_041183165.1 Actinomycetota bacterium
AGGCGCGCCTGCAGGTGTGCGTCACTGCGCACATAGGCGTCCAGGCCGCACTCCTCCTCGTCGTGCGTGCAGCCGCGGGGGCAGGCGTCCAGCCCGGGTGCGAGATCGTCGAAGGCCCGCACGACCGTGTCGAGTGAGACATGGGCGAGGCCGAAGGAGCGCACGCCGGGAGTGTCGACGATCCAGCCCCCCTCGGGCAGCGCGAGGGCGACAGCGGAGGTGGAGGTGTGGCGGCCGCGACCGGTGACATCGTTCACCCGACCGGTCGCCCGGTCGGCGCCAGGGACAAGTGCATTGACGAGGGTCGACTTGCCGACTCCGGACTGCCCGACGAGCACGGTCACCTGATCGCGCAACTGGTCACGTACGGCGTCGAGGTCCGCTGCGAGGGGAGTCTTGCCCTCTCCGCGGGCGACGGCGACGGCCGGCACATCGAGGGCGGCGTAGGCATCGATCACCGGCTGGGCATCGGCGAGGTCAGCCTTGGTGAGGATGAGCAGCGGTGCGATCCCGGAGTCGTACGCCGCGACGAGTGCGCGATCGATGAAGCCGAACCTCGGCTCGGGATTAGCCAGAGAGGTGACGATGGCGAGCTGATCAGCATTGGCGACGATAACGCGCTCGACAGGATCGGAGTCATCAGCGGTGCGTCGCAGCACGGTGGCGCGATCGTCGATGCGCACCACGCGCGCGAGATCGTCGACGCCGCTTCCTCCGCCGGTGAAGGCGACCCGGTCGCCGACGACCACGCCCTTGCGCCCGAGCTCGCGTGCCTTGACCGCGAGCACAGTGGCGCCCTTATCGGAGGCGAGGGTGAAGCGCCCCCGGTCGACGGCGACCACCATCGCGGGTGTGGCGTCCGCGTGCGCCGGCCGGTCCTTGGACCGCGGGCGGGACTTGCCGCGGGAGGGGCGGACGCGGACGTCGTCCTCGTCCAGATCCCGGCCCGACCTGCTCATGCGCCCGCCGCGAGCATGCGCTGCCACATGCCGGTGAAGTCGGGGAGAGTCTTGGCGGTCGTGCCGATGTCGAGGATGCGCACGCCGGGCACGACGAGGCCGATGACGGCGGCGGCCGTCGCCATGCGGTGGTCGCCGTACGACGACACGGTGGCACCGTGCAGGGTCGATGGCTCGATGACAAGGCCGTCGTCCGTCTCGGTCGCGGATCCGCCGAGTGCGGTGAGCATCTCGGCGAGTGCGGCGAGACGGTCCGTCTCATGGCCGCGCAGGTGCGCGATGCCGCGCAGCCGCGAGGGTGTCTCGGCGAGTGCCGCGAGTGCGGCGATGACAGGGGTGAGCTCACCCACCTGGCCGAGGTCGACGTCGATGCCGCGGACGGATCCCGGCCCGCTCACCGTGAGCCCGTCGGCGTGCAGATCGACGTGCCCGCCCATCTCCGCCAGCAGGCCGCGCAGGTCATCGCCCGCCTGGGTCGTGTGACGGGGCCAGCCGGGGATCGTCACCGTGCCCGCCGTGGCCATGGCGGCGGCGAGGAAGGGACCGGCGTTCGACAGGTCGGGCTCGATCCGGCGATCGGCGGCGCGGATGGCGCTGGGGTCCAGCGACCAGGTGGCGGTGTCGGCGTCGAAGTCGACGTGCACGCCGTGCTCGCCAAGCATGTGGAGCGTCATGGCGATGTGCGGCTGGCTCGGCAGGTCGCGACCGGTGTGCGTGAGCGTGAGCCCGTCGTCGAAGCGTGCGGCCGAGAGGAGCAGACCGCTGACGAACTGACTCGACGCCGATGCATCGATGTCCACCGCGCCGCCGCGCACGGCGCCACTGCCATCGATGCGCAGCGGCAGGAAGCCGCCCGTGTCGGTCACGGCGACGCCGAGTGCGCGCAGGGCATCGAGCATCGGGCCCAGCGGACGCTCGCGCGCGCGGGGATCGCCGTCGAAGGACACCGGGCCGGTCGCCAGCGCGGCGACGGGCGGGAGGAAGCGCATGACTGTGCCGGCGAGGCCGACGTCGATCGAGGCATGCCCGTGGAGAGGCCCGGGGGTGACACGCCAGTCGACGTTGCCGACAGGGTCAGTGCCGACCTCGCGGATGTCGACGCCGAGCGAGGCGAGTGCCTGGGCCATGAGCCGGGTGTCACGTGCGGCGAGCGCGGCCGACACGGTCGACGGCCCGTCGGCCAGCGCGGCGAGCACGAGGGCGCGGTTGGTCGCCGACTTGGATCCGGGCACGGCGACGGTGGCCGAGACGGGCCCGGCCGCCGTGGGGGCCGGCCAGGTGTCGGTCACATCGCTCACGTTGCGAGGGTATCGGGGAAGGGCATGGGGCAGGCTTCTCCCATGTGCGGAAGGTATGCGGCATCGCGCGAGCCGGCGGCGCTGGTGGAGGAGTTCGGCGTGGAGGTGCCTCCCGCGACTGATCTTCCTGCCCGCTACAACATCGCGCCAACCAATGAGGTCTACGTCGTCCGCGATGGCAAGCCCGATGAGAGCGGCCACCACCCGCGCAGGCTCGACGTCGCCCGCTGGGGGCTGGTGCCGTCGTGGGCCAAGGACCCGAGTATCGGCAACAGGATGATCAATGCGCGCGCCGAGACCCTCGCGGAGAAGCCGTCGTACAAGCGCGCGCTCGCATCGCGCCGCTGCTTGCTGCCGGCGGACGGCTTCTACGAGTGGCAGGCGCCCCCGGAGGGTGCACTCACCGCTGCTGGCAAGAAGCCGCCGAAGCAGCCCTTCTTCCTGCACCCCGCCGATGGCACGGGCCTCGCGATGGCCGGGCTGTATGAG
>JBEGMG010000238.1:0-10612 GCA_041183165.1 Actinomycetota bacterium
CCCGCTCAGCCACCTCGGAGTGGCTCAGGTCGGCGTACCCACGCTCCGCGAGCTCGTCGAGTGCGGCCTCTGCCAAGGCCGCGTGAATGGACTCGTACTGAGCCCCCCCGCGCCGGATCCCCGGTCGTGAGTCTCGCGATTCACCCACGGTCGCAACCTATGCCGCAGTCACGGATCGTGACTACTGGGCCATGTCGACGAAGCGGCTGTAGTGGCCCTGGAAGGCGACCGTGATCGTCGATGTCGGGCCGTTGCGGTGCTTGGCCACGATGAAGTCAGCCTCGCCGGCACGCGGTGACTCCCGCTCGTAGGCATCCTCGCGGTGAAGGAGGATCACCATGTCCGCATCCTGCTCGAGGCTGTTGTGCACGGCGATGCCGTCGGCAATGAAGTTGTGCGTGCCAGGGACGGTCGCGTCGTAGACCTCCTGCTCGCCAATGGACTCGAGCGACACGATCTCATCCCAGTGCACGTCATTGGTGGCCATTAGCTCGAGGTCCGCGGACTCCAGGACTGTGGCGACACGACCGAGTCGCTCTCGGCTGGGCGCGTGCTTCCACATGGTGCTGCCACAGAAGGACGTGCCCATCGCTGTAGCGAACTCTCGGTGGGTCATGCCGACGTCGCTGATGACCTGCTTGACGTCTTCCCAGACCTCGCGGGGCACGGTGTCGCGATTGGTGTTGGGCTCGACCGTCTCCAGGATCGCGAGCAGCCGACGACCGGTTTCTCCGCGCTCGCCGTGCGCGTTGATGCGACGGAGGAACACCTTCTGGTCAGCGGAACCCGAAATGTCGACCCAGTAGGAGGGGCGATATCCCGCCTTGGCCACCGTGCGGATGCGGGCGATGATCCCGAACCGCAGGAGCAGCCGGGCGACGTCATCGGCGAGGCGCCTGCTGGTGGAGGAGTAGTAGATGCGTCCACCCCTGCCCAGTCGGGTGATCTGAATCGACCCGTCAGTCGCCCAGAGATGGCGCAGGAAGAGCGCGATCTGCTGCTTGGGAAGGCAGAAGACCTCGCCCGGAACGAACTTCTCGTGACTGCGCTTGCCGAAGAGACCCAGGTCGTCGAGCCAGGCGTTGATGGGATTGCGCACGCCATGCGTCACCGGGCGATCGGAGGCAAGTCTCAGCGTGAGGCAGCGCGCCTTCGGGTAGTCGTCGACTGAGGCGCGGACGTCGAACGCGCGGGTAGCGGCACCACGAACAGCCTCAAGGTTGGCGGGGTCCTTGGTGGCGTAGCGGAGGGGCTGGCGCGGCAGCATCGATCCATCGCCGATGAGGTGGGCGAGCACGACAACCTGGTCATCGGTCCACATGTCGAACTCGACTTCGGGTGCGGGCACGTGTCGAGGCGTGGCGATGCGATCCCCCGGCTGAAGCTCGCCGAGGCTCCTCCAACCGTGGTACGTGAGCAGTGGATGGTTGGCGGTGAGCTCCACGACGCGGCCGCTGGCTGTCGTGAGCCGGAAGACCTCCTTGCGACCTGTCGAGAAGACGTGGGTCATGGTGCGCGGGACGTAGCGCAAGGAGTCGTCCAGCGACCACACGGGGATGAGTCGCTCGCCCGTCTCCATGAGCTCGCCGATCGTGACCTCGGAGCCGGTATCCGCGCGCAGGATGCGGGTCGACGCTGTGAGGCACCCCGATTCGCGTAGATCCGACAGCATCGGGCGCTTGTCGGTGCGCTGCTCGGGACCGCGATTGAGCTGGCTCACCGCGATGACGGGGACGTCGAGCTCCTTGGCCAGCAGCTTCAGCGACCGGCTGAACTCGCTCACCTCCTGCTGACGGCTCTCGACCCGCTTGCCGCTCGTCATCAGCTGCATGTAGTCGACGACGACGAGGCGCAGATCGTGACGCTGCTTGAGGCGCCGGCACTTGGCGCGGATCTCCATCATCGTGAGGTTGGGAGAGTCGTCGATGAAGAGCGGTGCCTCGCTCACCACGCCCATCTTGGTAGCGAGCTTCTGCCAGTCGGCATCGCTCATGTTGCCGCTGCGCATGTGATGCAGTGCGATCTGCGCCTCCGCGGATAGCAGGCGCATGAGGATCTCGTTGCGGCCCATCTCGAGGGAGAAGATCACGCTCGTCAGGCCGTTGCGAATGCTTGCCGATCGCGCGATATCCAACGCTGCCGTGGATTTTCCCAGGGCAGGTCGCGCCGCAAGGATGACCAGCTGGCCCGGGTGCAATCCATTGGTCAACGCATCGAGATCGGCGAAGCCGGTCGGCACGCCCACCATCTGCCCGCCGCGATTGGCGATCGCCTCGATCTCGGTGAGTGCGCCGTCCATCAGATCGCGCAGCGGGAGGTAGTCCTCCGCCGTACGGCGCTCGGTGACCTCGTACACCTCGGCCTGCGCACGATCGACGACGTCGTCGACATCGCCCTCTCCGGCGTACCCCATCTGCACGATGCGGGTGCCCGCCTCGACCAGGCGGCGCAGGATCGCACGCTCCTTGACGATGGCCGCGTAGTAGCCAGCATTGGCCGCGGTCGGCACGAGGGACACGAGCGTGTGGAGGTACGACGCACCGCCGATGCGGCCGATCTCACCGACCCGGGTGAGCTCTGCGGCGACCGTCACAGCATCTGCGGGATCGCCCTTGCCGTAGATGGAGATGATCGCGTCGTAGATCGTCGCGTGTGCAGGGCGGTAGAAGTCGCCCTCGCGCAGCACCTCGACGACGTCGGCGATGGCGTCCTTGCTGAGCATCATCGCGCCGAGCACGGACTGCTCAGCGGCAACGTCCTGCGGGGGCGTGCGGTCCGTGGGCGGACCGCCACCATCGTCATACGGGACCGGGAGTTCGGCGACGCTCACGCGCACTCCTC
The DNA here is from genome assembly GCA_041183165.1 of Actinomycetota bacterium. GTDB lineage: Bacteria > Actinomycetota > Actinomycetes > S36-B12 > S36-B12 > Mxb001. The sequence continues at coordinate 2,842 of JBEGMG010000238.1, forward strand.
TCCCGATCGTCCCGGCGGCAGCGCCCGGCCTCATCACTCCATCACAGGGGTCCGACAGTCGTGCACCTGTGCCCGTCGGGTGCTTCCTCGATCCGCGAGGGCCCCGGCTGAGGAACCTAGGCACGCTCGGCTCAGCCGTCCAGCAGCCCTGTGGGCAAAGCTGTGGATAACTAGGGGAGACTCGCCGGGAGGACCGTTCACAGGTTGGGGACAACTTGGGGATGCACGGACAATTTTTTGGTCGAATACCCGTTTGACGTGGGTAAATGCGGTCCCAGGGATGTGCACGAAAAGTCATCGCAGGTGGACACAGCGACACCCCCGGGTGAACCCGCGGTGTCTCGATTTCCACCGCCAGCCCGCCGTCTCGGGCTGGCGGATAGCGTCCAGCCGGTGGCCCGCCGACAGCTCGATCGCAGTATCGCTCGGCTTGCCCTACCCGCGTTCGGTGCCCTACTCGCCCAGCCGCTCTTCCTGCTCGTGGATGCGGTGATCGTCGGCACACTCGGCACCGGAGCCCTGGCAGGACTCGGCGCAGCGTCGACGATCTTCGGTGCTGTCGTCGGGCTGTGCATCTTCCTTTCCTACGCCGCAACAGCCGCGGTTGCGCGCCTGCTCGGTGCCGGCGATCGTGCAGGCGCATTGCGTCAAGGCGTGGACGGCATGGCCTTGGGTGTCGGGCTCGGCGTCGTGTTGGCCATCGTCGGATTCGTGCTCGCAGAACCCCTCATCGCACTGCTGGGAACGTCCGCCGAAGTGACGGCGTATGCCGTCACCTATCTGCGCATCATCGCGATGTCGTTTCCCGCGGTCCTGGGAGTGCTCGCCGCGGTGGGTGTGCTCCGCGGTCTGCAGGACACCCGCACCACCCTCTACGTCACGCTCGCCATGGTCGTGGTCAACCTCGTGCTCTGCCTGGGCTTCGTGCTCGGCCTGGGCTGGGGTATCGGCGGCAGTGCGGCCGCGACAGGCCTGGCCGAACTCGTGGGGCTCCTCGCCTACGGGGCAATCCTGCTGCGCGTCGCCCGGCGCGAGGGCGTAGCGATCATCCCGAGTGGAGTCGGCGTGCTGAGATCCGCGCGCGATGGGATACCGCTCTTCGTGCGTGCGCTCGCCCTGCGCGCAGTGCTCGTGATCGCGTCAGCCGTGGCGGCGCGCCTCGGCGACGCCCAACTCGCGGCGTATCACGTGACCGTGACGCTCTTCTTCGCCCTCGCCCTGGCACTCGATGCGGTCGCTATCGCGGGCCAGGCTCTCCTGGGCAAGTCCCTGGGTGCAGGAGAGGTCAGCGCGTCGCGGACGATCACCCGGCGCATCGTGTGGTGGTCGGTGTGGCTCGGTGTCGCCCTGGCCATCGTCGTGCTGGCCCTGCGGCCCTGGCTCCCCGGCTGGTACGGAGACGACGCAGACGTCATCGCACTCATCTCCTCCGCGCTTCTGGTGCTCGCCCTGCTGCAGCCGCTCTCCGGTGTCGTCTTCGCGCTTGACGGCGTCCTCATCGGAGCCGGGGACACTCGGTGGCTCGCGTGGGCCCAGATCGCCGTCCTCATCGCCTTTCTCCCCGCGGCCTGGCTCGTGCTCGCCAACTCCTGGAGCATCGACGCCCTGTGGTGGGCACTCGGATGGTTCCTGCTGGTGCGCGCGGTGCTGCTCATCTGGCGCGCACGAGGATCCGCCTGGCTCGTCACAGGAGCGGTGCGCACGCGGTAGCGTCACCGCGTGCGCGGCGTACTCCTCGACCTCGAAGGACCCGACTCGCCCCGGGCAGGGAGCCGATCGTATGGTCGGCGGCGCCATGAGTGAGCGCGTCGCCGTCGTCATCTCCAACCCCACCGTGGGTGCCGAGCTCGGTCATCTCGAGCCGTGGCTGGAGAGCAACGGCTTCACTGTCCGTCGCCTGTTCCGCGATGACATCCTCGCGGTGGACGCTGCCGATGACGCTGATCTCGTCATCGTGTTGGGCTCGGAGTGGACTCTCGCGCGGGAAATGGACTCACCGCAGGACCCACCGCAGGCCGCACCCGCCATCGCTGCAGAGGTCGCCCTCGTGCGCCGCCGCGTCGAGCAGGACCGGCCACTCCTCGGCATCTGCTTCGGGGGGCAGATCCTGTCCCACGCGCTCGGGGGCACGGTGACGCGTCAGGACGCAGCGCACATCGCCTGGGAGACTCCCGAGACGGACATCGACGAGCTTCATGCCCCCTGGGTGCTGCTGCACAACGATGCATTCACGGTGCCTTCCGGCTCAGAGTTGCTTGCCGAAGCCGACCATGCGCCCGTGGCCTTCCGTCACGGCAGGGCATGGGGCGTGCAGTTCCATCCCGAGGTGGATGCGGAGATCCTCCAGCAGATGTTCATCGACGTCGGTACTCCGCGGGAAGTCTCGGAGCCCACGGTCGATGCGTTGCGTGCGCGCGCTGATGAGCAGCGTGCGGACAGCCTGCGGTTGTTCGACCGATTCTGGGCCGACGTGACATGACCTCCCCACCGCCGTTTCGCATCACGACCGTGTGCCTGGGCAACATCTGCCGGTCACCGATGGCCGAGGCGGTGATCCGCGCCCGCATCGCGGATGCCGGGCTCGAGGAGCGCGTGAGTGTGGATTCAGCCGGCACTGATGGCTGGCACATTGGCGAGGACGCCGATCCTCGTGCCCTGCAGACACTGCGGGCTGCCGGGTATGACCTCGCGCATTCGGGAAGGCAGATCACCACCGAGTGGTTCCTGGAGCCGGGGCACCCCGATCTGCTGCTCACCATGGACTCGAGCAACTACGCCACGGTCATCGCCCTGGCGCCCGATAGCGCTGCGCGCGAGCGCGTCCGCATGATGCGGTCCTTCGACCCTGCGCTGGAGGGGGTGCCGGCGGGTGATCCGCGGCTCGACGTACCCGACCCGTGGTACGGCGATCATGATGGCTTCGCCGATGTCCTCGCGATGCTCGAGGCTGCCGCGGACGGCCTCGTCCCCGACCTGCCGCGTCTGCTCGACCGCTAGATCGCTCACGCGTCTGCCGCCCCAATGCGAAAACGACGCTTTGTGACACCTACGGGGACCCGTAACTGTCACAAAGCGTCGTAAACGCCGTGCGAGATGAAGCAGGTGCCTAGTCGGCGGTGACCGTGAAGCTCACCGAGGCGGTGACCTCGGGACTCACACGGACACGCGCCTTATGGCTTCCGACGGCCTTGACGTGCGACACCTCGACGGAACGCTTGTCGAGCAGCGGTCCACCCGCCTTGCGTACAGCCGCGACGAAGTCGGCGTTGGTGATCGATCCGAAGAGCTTGCCGCTCTCCCCGGCACGCGCTGGGATGACGACGGCGAGGCCCTCGAGCTGGTCCTTGACTTCCTTGGCATGGGCCGAGTCGCGGATCTCCCGGGCATCGCGGGCGCGCTTGATCTGCGCGACCTGCTTCTCACCGCCAGAGGTCCACGGCATGGCCAGGCCACGCGGGACGAGGAAGTTGCGGCCGTAGCCGTCCTTGACGGTGACGACATCACCGGGGATGCCGAGCCCATCGACGGACTGGGTGAGGATGACCTTCATCTCTACCTCGCCGAGCTGGTGTAGGGCAGCAGTGCCATCTCACGCGCGTTCTTGATCGCCTTGGCGACCGCGCGCTGCTGCTGCATGGTGAGTCCCGTCACGCGGCGCGAACGGATCTTGCCGCGGTCGGAGATGAACTTGCGAAGCAGGTTGACGTCCTTGTAGTCGATGTAGGTCACATCCGGTGCAAGCAGCGGAGTGCCCTTCTTGACGCGTGCCGGCTCACTTGAGCGCTTATCGCGGCGCGGTCCCTGGCCCATCTCTCATATCTCCTTTGAATGCCTAAAAGTCAGTGTCTAGAACGGGGGTTCGTCGAAGGCGGCTCCGCCGCCGCTGGGGGCAGCCCAGGGATCGTCAGCGGGAGCGCCGCCACCCGATCCACCGGAGAAGCCGCTGTCACCGCGCTGGGTGCGGGTGACCTTGGCCGTCGCGTAGCGAAGTGCGGGGCCGACGTCGTCGACCTCCATCTCCACGACGGTGCGCTTCTCGCCCTCACGGGTCTCGTAGGAGCGCTGCTTGAGGCGGCCCTGCACGATGACGCGCATGCCTTTCTGGAGGGACTCGGCGACGTTCTCGGCGTACTGGCGCCACACACTGCAGCGCATGAATACCGGGTCGCCGTCCTTCCACTCATTGGTCGCCTTGTCGAGGTAGCGCGAGCTCGATGCGACCGTAAAGGATGCGACGGCAGCACCGCTCGGTGTGAAGCGCAGCTCAGGGTCGTTGGTCAGGTTGCCCACGACCGTGACGTTGATATCGCCGGCGGCCATGGCCTACGACTCCTCCGGGCGCGTGACCTTGGTGCGGAGCACGGCCTCATTGAGGTTGAGCTGACGGTCGAGCTCCGCGACAGCGGAGGGCGACGAGGTGATGTCGAGAACGGCGTAGATGCCCTCGGGCTTGTGGGCGATCTCGTAAGCGAGACGCCGGCGTCCCCAGACATCGACCTTCTCCACGGTGCCGCCGTCCTGCTTGACGACATTGAGGAATGTCTCGAGTGACGGAGCGACGGTGCGCTCCTCGAGATCGGGGTCGAGGATGACCATGACTTCATATCGGCGCATGCGGTCGCCGACCTCCCTTGGACTCATCGGCTCCGGTCTCTCCGGAGCAGGAGGTGGGGGATTGCTCCCCGGGTGGTCCCCTGTGGGACCTCGTAGAGGGTACGCCGTGCTGCGGCAGACGCCTAATCCGCCTCGTCAGCCGCTCGAGGTAGGCCCAGGAACGGGCGCCATCGGCAGTCGGCACGCTGCCCCTTGGCAGCGTTCGAGCCGATCCCACAGGCCGATGAGCGCGAGCTTCGTCTTCAGGTACGCCGGGTCCTTCGCCACGGATTCCAGTTGGTACGGATCCGTCTTGAGGTCGTACATCTCCTCGAATCCATCCTCGTACACCCACCAGACGTACCGGTCCGTGCGTACGCCGTCGAAGAGCGGCAGTGGCTGGCCGCTCGCTGACTGCTGGGGGCCGCTGGACAGCAGAAGCGGGCGGCGCGGCAGCGGCTTGTTGTTCATCAGCCTGTCGACCAGAGAGAGGCCATCGATGGGTCGATTCGGCTTGACGCCGGCGAGTTCCAGGATGGTCGGCGCGAGGTCGATCTCGAAAGTCATCCCCTCCACAACCGTCTTCGGCGTGATACCGGGGCCGCGGATCAGAGCGGGGATATTGAGTGCGGGCTCGTACGGGAAGTACTTGCCGTAGCTGATCGCGTGCTGGCCCAGGATGTAGCCGTTGTCGCCCATGAAGACGATGTAGGTGTTGTCGAGCTGGCCCGTCTCACGAAGGACCTTGACCATAGCCGTCACACCCTCGTCCACCGCGAGAAGTGAGAGCTTGCGGCTGCGATTGTCCGCCTCCAGATCCTCGATCTTGTCGTCGGACAGTGGGGGAATCGCCTGGATGAAGGGGTGCTTGTCGGAGCGATCTGCCTCGTTGAAGCTGGGGTCCTTCGTGAGCTCGATGTCGGGGAGAAGGTTCTGGTGCCGCTTCGCGGGGCGGGGCGGGATCGACTGCACGGAGATACCGGAGTCGGCGTCGGGCTTGTCGACGTCGGCCCAACTGTCCTGCCATGAACCGTCTGTCAACGGGATCGTCTCGACGTGCGGTGCGAGATACGCGACCTGCAGGAAGAAGGGCCTTGGGTTGATCGCTGCCCGCTTGATGACGCCCAAGGCCTTCGCTGAGTACACGTCAGTCCCGTAGTTGCGGGGATCCTCGACGTAGAAGTCGCCGTACACCTTGCTTCCACTCGGCTCATTCATGCGGTAGCCGTACATCTGGTACGTGGACGGGTCTGAGGTCCCGTACCACTCGCTCCAGCCGAGAGGTGTGCGCTTGACCGGACGGTTGTACATCCCGTAGCCGTTGATGTACTTGCCGATATGGACCGTGTGGTAGCCGGACTGCTCCAGCAGGTACGCCGTGTGCTTCTTGCCGTTGTTCTTCTCCCACGGCACGAATCCGCCGTTCGGGGGGAAGTTGGCGTTGACCTTGGTGTTGTGCGGGTAGCACCCCGTCATGAGCGACGCCCGTGACGGGCAGCACAGCGCGAAGGGTGTGAGCATTTGATTGAAAGTGGCTCCCGCAGCCCCGATGAGCGCACGTACGCCGGGCATGACCTTGAGGTCGTCGACCGTCATGTCGTCTGTCTGGACGATGATGAAGTTGGGTCGCTTATCCCGCGCTCTTGGAGTCACCACGGGTTGTGGTGTCGAGTCATATGCCTCGGCAACGGCCACGGGGGCCGCCGGAAGGGGTGCGGCCGCGGCAGGCACTGTCAGAGCCCCCACGGCCAGGCCGCCGGCAAGAATGGGTGCCCAGATGCGCATGTCGACTCCTTAACCTGTCCTGACGCGGTCGCCCCGCCTCGAGGCAACGTAATGAGGAAAGTGGTCTCGAGTCACGGTGGACGCAAGAGTCCCGTGCTAGCACGGTCAACGCAACCCTATCCGCGGCGGGGCTCAGCCGTAGGTGTCTCGAGGGCCGCGGCCGGGCACGCGCCTGGGACCGGGGTTGCGCTGGGGCGGCGCCGGGCCCGTGACCTTGATCGTGTCGATCACGCCCGGTCCGAGGAGCGCACGGATCCGCCCGTCGATCTGAGGGAGAAGCAGCCGGACCTGGGTCGCCCATGCGGTGGAGTCCGCGCGGAGCCAGAGTTCGCGGCCATTCTCGGTCTCACGCACCGAGTCCGGGACCACGTGATCAGCAAGCGCGTCGCCCACGATCTCGGGCCAGCGGGCGATGAGTGAGCCTGATCCCACCTGCGATTCGTAGCCGTGATCGCGCAGCCACCCGTGCAGGACCTTGTCGAGTGTCTGGGGATCGCGATCGTCGCCGTACTGGGGTCGCCGCACCGGCGCCTTCTTGCTCGGTGCAGAGCGAGCGCTCGCCTTCGCCCGTGCGAGTGCAGTCTTGGCGAGGTCGCTGCTGGAATCCTGTGTCGGCTCAGTCACGGCGCGTCACCGTGCCCTCGACGACGTCGTACCACGTGCCCGACATCGCTGCTGGCACGTCGTCGGACACGGCAGCCGTGATGAGGACCTGGGGCGCATCGGCGACGCGCTCGGCGAGATGTGCTCGACGTCGCGCGTCGAGCTCGGCGAAGACGTCGTCTAATACCAGCACAGGTGCGCCTGACTCATGGGTGAGCAGGTCATACGCCGCCAGTCTCAGTGAGAGCGCCGCGGACCACGACTCGCCATGCGAGGCATAGCCCTTGACGGGAGCATCACCGAGCACCATGTCGAGATCATCCCGGTGGGGTCCGACGAGGGTGACGCCCCGGTCGAGTTCGTCCTTGCGGCGCCGCGCCATTTCGGCAAGGAGTGCCTGCTCCGCATCGGCTCCCTCGACATCGTCCGCTGTTGAGCGGTAGGTGATGCCCACCGTCGCTCCTCCGGGGACGAGCTCGCCGTAGGCCTCAGCGGCCAGTGGCGCCAGGGCGGCCGTCAGCTCACGACGCGCCTCGATGAGCTCCGCACCCAGGCGTGCGAGCTGCTCATCCCAGACCTCCAGGGTGCGCTCGACCTCCTCAAGGCTCGTGCGCCTTGCCGCCCCCGCTGACTTGAGTAGCGCGTTGCGCTGCTTGAGCACACGGTCGTAGTCAGCTCGCGTGCCGGCAAGCCGTGGCTGACGCTGCACGAGCAGGTCATCGAGGAACCGGCGGCGTTCACCCGGATCGCCCTTGACGAGTGCCAGGTCCTCAGGTGCGAAGACCACCGT
>JBEGMG010000239.1:0-3900 GCA_041183165.1 Actinomycetota bacterium
CTCAACGACGCTGTCACTGCACGTCAGCAGGAGGGTCAGGCGGAGGGCTTCGGGGTCGTCGATCTCGCGACCCTCATGCTCGACAGCGTGAAGTCCAAGACTTAGGCGGAGTGGCTATGGACACGGGACCGGGCGACGAGTCACAGGACGAGCGCCGTCACGAAGAGGATGTCAAGCATCACACGCATGGTCGTGAGGCTGAGGAAGAGGGCGACTAGCTGCCCTGCGTCAGTCGTCGGCGAGCGGCGTGACGTGGAAGTTGGCGAACGACCGGCTCGGCGTGGGGCCACGCTGACCCTGGTAGCGGGAGCCGTAGACGCTGGAGCCGTAGGGATGCTCTGCCGGTGACGACAGGCGGAAGAGACAGAGCTGCCCGATCTTCATCCCGGGCCACAACTTGATCGGCAGCGTGGCGACGTTGGACAACTCCAGCGTCACGTGACCGGAGAAGCCCGGATCGATGAAGCCCGCGGTGGAGTGCGTGAGCAGTCCGAGCCGGCCCAACGACGACTTCCCCTCGAGACGACCGGCAATGTCGTCGGGCAGTGTGACGACCTCGTACGTCGAGGCGAGCACGAACTCACCCGGATGCAGGATGAAGGCCTCGTCGGATGCAACCTCGACGAGTTCGGTCAGGTCGGGCTGCTCCTCCGCAGGGTCGATGTGCGGGTAGCGGTGGTTCTCGAAGACCCGGAAGTAGCGATCGAGGCGCACATCGACGCTCGACGGCTGGATCATGCCCGGGTCGTAGGGGTCCAGGCCCACCCGGCCGGCATCGAGCTCGGCCCGCAGGTCGCGATCGGAGAGCAGCACGGAGCGAGGCTATCGCCCCATCAGTCGTCGTCGTAGCGGTCGTCCGACTCTCCCGGGGTCCGCTCGAATCCCTCCATCTGGCCCGCGACGTACTCGAGCCGTCCCAGCAGCGACACCGACTCCAAGACGTCGCCCGTCCCCTGGCGGGCCAGGGTGTCCGCCAGCGACCGCAGACGGCCGTCGAAGGCCTGTCCCTCAGCCAGCATCCGGGCTACCTCCGGTGACCGCACGGGCATCCCCGGAGCACCGAGCGCGCTTCTCCCCAGGCCCGCAAGCTCCTCAAGGAGATCGGCGAGCACTGGCTTCGCAAGTGCCGGGGTGTTGTCGCTGCGGTCGTACTCCTTATTGATCGCACCGGCGATACCGCGCACATGGACACCGATGCTCGATAGACGCCGCAGGCGCAGTGCGTCATCGCCGAGCTCATGTCGCACGCGACGACCGCGAGGATTGAAGAAGACCGTCTGCGCCAGATCGATGAGGGCCTCGCGCGACTTCTCCGCATCCTGACGAAGCGCGCGGCTGTCGGGGATGAACTCGTGCAGCACGTCGATACCGAGGGGCACTTGGGTGGCGCGCAGTTCGGCGGCGATGCCGTCGAGCAGGCCGAGGATGTGATCGCGATAGTCCTGAAGGGCCGCCTCGAACTTCTCCGGGTGAGGCCGCGGTGGAGGGAGGTAGATCGCGAGGATCCCGATGGCCCCGCCGATTGCGACATCGATGACGCGCCAGCCAGCCTGCTGCCACGTCACGTCACCGAGGGCGAAGACGAAGAGCACCGACGTCGGGATCTGGAACTGCCCACCCAGGGACAGCGGCAGCCTGCTGGCGATGAGAAGTGCCACGAGCATGGCGATGAGCACGGACCACCAGGTGACACCCACCCAGCTGACCCACAGGGTCGCTGCGAGTACGCCGATGCCAGTACCGAGGACCCTCTGCAGCGACAGGCCGACCGTGCTCCACGGTGAAGTGGAGACGACGAGGAGCGTGGTGAGTGGCGCGAAGATGCCGAAGGAGCTGGGTGAGATCCAGTAACCCACCGCCCAGGAGGCGGTGACGGCGACCGCGATGCGCGCGATCTGCCACGGTGAGCGGAATGCCGCGGGCCGCTCACGCAGGACATCGGACACGGTGAAGTCCGGAAGCACATCCCGGCCGTCGTCCGGCGGTCCTTGTGCGCCTGCCACAGCGCAACACTAGGCCTGGGTGCGCCGCTAGGGTCGGCGCGTGGCCCTGCGTATCGTCGATCCCGGCCACGTCGGGCTGCACCGCGGCATCCGTGCCGCCGTCGGGACCACGGTCGCGATGGCCATCGCCATCACCCTGCTGCCCGGGACCCCCGCCACCGTCCTTGCCGCGTTCGGATCGATCGCCCTGCTCGGCACGGCCGACTTCGGAGGTGGCACCCGCCGTCGCGCGGCATCGCTCCTCACCACCGGAGCCGCCGGCGCCGTGCTCGTCGTCATCGGCGGTCTCGCAGCCCTCAGCGTCCCCTCCATCGTGATCGTCACGTTCGTCGTGACCGGCGGGCTCGCCTTTCTCGTCGTCCTACGGGGCGCCTTCGCCAACGCCTGCCCCGCGCTGACGACGGTCTACGTCGCGAGCGCGATGGTCGCCTCGTCGATCGACGCGATTCCCTACCTGCTGGTGGGTTGGGCGATCGCGGTCTGCGTAGCCCTGCCGATCACGCTGTTCCTCCTTCCCCGGCGCACTCTCGCGCCGGTGCTCGCGGCGTGCGTGGCGTCGCTGCGGACCCTCGCCGACGCCATCGACGATCGCTCGGCAGGCAGGCCGGTGGACAGTGCCGCCATCGCCGCGTCGCTGGCTCACCTGCAGGGGTCCTACCTCGGCAACCCCTTCCGCGCGGCGGGACTTCGCAAGCCCGATCGCGCTCTCATCGTGCTCATCGGCCAGGTGGAGGCGCTGCTGACGGCGCTCACTCGAGGTGGGCGCTACTTCGAGCCGGTCAGCACCCTCCCGAACACGCAGGAGCTGATCGTGTCGAGCGGCGCCTGCCTGCGGAGCACGGCGGACGCGCTGGAGAGGGGCTCGGCCGCTCCCTCAGCCGAACCCGTGGTCGATCTGTGGCAGGAGCAGTGGGACAGCGCCGTAGCCGCCCTCGGACAGGCCGGCCTCGGCTCTCCGGCCGACCGCGTGGATCTCGTCGACCAGGCGTTTGCTGACCGAGCCATGGCCATTTCCGTCGTAAGACTCAACATCCTGGTGCGGCGCGTCCTGCGGCAGCGCGAGGAGGTCTTCGACGAGTCGCAGCACTCGATCCCCGAGCCGCCGCTCGCCCACCCGTGGCGCGAACTCGCCCATCAGATGTCGCTGCGCTCGCCCTGGATGCGGCTGGCACTGCGCACGGGTGTCGGCCTGGCCCTCGCAACGCTGGTCGTGGAGATCGTGGGCATCGACCACGGCTTCTGGGTCGTGCTGGGCGTGATCGCCACCCTGCGCATGGATGGCGTCGCCACCATCAAGACGTCGCTGCTGGCGCTCGCTGGCACCTTCGTCGGTGCGCTCATCGGCTACCTCATGCTCGCGGCCGAGGGCAGTCACCCCGTGCTGCTGTGGATTGGCCTGGCCCTGGTGACGTTCCTCGCCGTCTATACGCAGGCGACCACCGCCTACATCATCGGCCAAGGCGCCTTCTCGCTCCTCGTCATCGTCGCCTTCAGCCTGGCCAATTGGCCGCCGGAGCTCACCATCGCCAGCCAGCGCTTCATCGACATCGCCTACGGGGCCGCCATCAGCGTGGCCGTGGCTCTGCTCATGTGGCCGCGCGGAGTCATCGCCGGCCTCGTCGGCAACGTCATCGACGCCATCCGCCGCGCCAGCGCCGTCCTGGAAGACGCCATCGCCGACCTCGCCGACGGTGGACATCGCGTGACCCCGACCGAGCTCATGGAGTCCACAGCGGCCTTCTCCCGATCTCGCGAGGTGGTCGAGGTGTCGTTGAACTCACGGGCTCCCGACGCCATCGCGCAAGCGCACGTGTGGAAGCTGGTTATCGACAACCTGCGAACCCTCACCGTCGGCGGCCACCTCTTCGGGGGCTGGTAATCGGACCGGCCCGCGATG
>JBEGMG010000240.1:0-3805 GCA_041183165.1 Actinomycetota bacterium
TCCTTCGCCAAAGAAGGTGGGCGAGGAGATCGCGCCAGTGGCAATCTCTGCCGCGACGGCGGGCTTGTCCCAGGTCTGGGTTGCCTTGATGCACTCGGCCATCGACGGGAAGTCCTGCGGATCCGGCCACTCGGAGAGCACGTCGAAGGCGAGGTTGCAGTGGAAGTCGCCGGTGAGGATCACCGGGTTGCGCACCTGTCCCTGGGTGATTGCGGTCGTGAGCCGATCGCGCGCGGCCCAGTAGCCGTCCCAGGAGTCGTAGTTGTAGAGCCCATCGAGCGGGAACCCTAGGCCCACTGATCCGTTGACGTTCGAGAACACCGTCTGCTGCCCGATGAAGTTCCACTTGGCCGTGGAGTCCTTGAGCCGGTCAGCGAGCCACGTCTCCTGCATCGCGCCGAGCATCGTGGCCTTGGGGTCCACCATTCCCTTGACCCACTTGCCGAAGTCGCTGGGGGTGTTGTCTCCCGGCTGGTCCGAGCGGTACTGCCGGCCATCGAGCATGAGGAACGTCGCGAGAGTGCCCCAGGTGACCTGGCGGTAGATGGTCATGGACTTGGGCGCAGGCTTGGGCTGGGCGATGCGGATGGCGTGGTTCTCCCAGAATGCCTGGAATCCCGCCGCGCGACGGGCGAGGAACTTGCCCTTGTCCTTCTGGCCATCTCCGCCGCTCTTGCCGGCCGTGAAGTTGTTGTCGACCTCGTGGTCATCCCAGACCACCGAGTACGGCGCGGCCGCATGCAGTGCCTGCAACTCCGGTGATGACCGGTACAGGCCGTACTGACGGCGATACTCAGGCAGCGTGAAGGGCTCGGCCTTCCAGGGAATCGCTCGAGTGGGCGTCTTCTGCGTCGGCCGCATGTAGCCCTTGTTGCCGTACTCGTAGATGTAGTCACCGAGGGCCAACCAGTAGTCGGGCTCCTGCGCAGCGAGGTCGGCGTAGAGCTGGTAGTAGCCCGACTGCCAGTTGGCGCACGAGGTCTGACCCACCACGAGGCGGGACATCGAGGCGCCCAACTCCGGCGTCGTACGGGTGCGTCCGACCGTGGAGATCTCGGACCCGTGCTTGAAGCGGTAGTAGTACCAGGTGTCGGGGGTGAGCCCCTTGACGTCGATGTGGACGCTGTGTCCGTAGGTCGGGGTGGCGTTCACCACGCCCGTCTGCCGGCCCTGCGTGAACGCCTCATCCGTGGCGATCTCCCACTCGACCTTGGCCGTGGCCTTGCCCATGCCCCCATCGAGTTCAAGGGGCTTGGGAGCAAGTCGGGTCCAGAGGATGACCGAGTCGGGCAGGGGGGTCGCCCGAGGCGACTCCGAGCGTGAAGACGGGGCCCGAGGCACGCACCGTGCGCCCCGCCAGCGCCGGGGTGGCCGGGACGAGCACGGCGCCCGTGGCGACAGCTCCGAGGGCGAGGAAGGATCGGCGGTCGAGGCCGCCCGTCGAGTTCTCATCGGTCATGGACGGCAGACTAGGGAACGCTGCCCGGGTATGCCCGCCCAATTCGCCAATAACCGCCTGCGAGGAGAAATCGTCACCCTATGGACACCCTCCTGCCCACGACCAAGCACCGTCGTGGCCGGCGCACCCCACGGCAGCAGCGGGCCCTTGCCCAGCCGGGGGGTGAGTACGTCGCGCTCGCCGACCTGCCGAGCGACAGCGCCGTACGAGGCACGGATCCCCTGATCCTGGACATCGGGTTCGGGTCAGGGGAGGCGGTCGTCGCCCTGGCGGAGGCGGATCCCGCGACGACGATCCTCGCTGTGGACACGCACACGCCCGGAATCGGTGACCTCCTCGCGTCCATCTCCGAGCGAGGCCTGAGCAATATCCGAGTGGTGGAAGCCGACGTACGCGTGGTCCTCGGCTCCATCCCCGCTGGGCGACTAACCGGCGTGCGCACCTTCTTCCCCGACCCCTGGCCCAAGAAGCGGCATCACCGTCGACGACTCATCACGCAGACCTTCGCCGACGCGCTGGCGGAGAAGGTGACGATCGGCGGCTTCTGGCACCTGGCTACGGACTGGCCCGAGTATGCGACCGCCATCAGCGAAGCCGCGAAGCAGTGCGCGCAGTGGAGCGGAGGCGCTATCGAACGACCGGAGTGGCGGCCCCTCACACGCTATGAGCGCCGGGGGCTCGCTGCCGGACGCGAGCCCATCGACATGTGGTTCGAACGGGGAGACACGTGAACGTCGGAGATCGCATCGCACTCGACATCACGTCGATGGCTCACGGTGGCGAAGCCGTCGCCCGCCATGAAGGTCGCGTTGTCTTCGTCCGCGATGCCATCCCCGGCGAGAGTGTCGTCGCAGAGGTCACCTCGGTGCCGGGCCACGGTCGCTTCATGCGCGCGCGAGCGGTGGACATCGTCACCGCGTCGCCGGATCGAGTGACGCCCCCGTGCGCCTACGCAGGCTCCTGCGGCGGCTGCGACTGGCAGCACATCGCCCTTGCCGCCCAGCGGCGCTTCAAGGCAGCCGTCGTGGCAGAGCAGCTCACCCGCATCGGCGGCGAACCCCCCGATCGCTGGTCGCACCTCGAGGTGGAGCCGGTGGAGGGCGACGTCGACGGTCTCCAGTGGCGCACGCGGATGAGGTATGCCGTCGACCCCGAAGGCCGCGCAGGACTTCGCGCCCACCACACGCACGACATCATCCCGATCACGGAGTGCCTCATCGCGTCGCCGGCCATCGGAGGAGACGGCGTACTCGATCGCACGTGGGCGGGCGCTCAGGATCTCCTCGCCGTGCAGCCAGACGGGTCACCTGTCCTGCTGCCCGATCCCACTGCCGGCCGCGCGAGGATCTCGCAGCACGCGGCGGGACGCGAATGGAACTTTGACGCCACCGCCTTCTGGCAGGTGCATCCCGGTGCGCCCGACGCATTGGTCGACGCCGTACGCGAGATGTTGCGACCGAAGCCTGGCGATCACCTCGTCGACCTCTACGCCGGAGTCGGGCTCTTCGCCGGTGCCTACGTCGAGGTGCTCGGCCCGGGTGGACGCATCGATGCCATAGAAGCCGACGAGACCGCCATTAAAGGAGCGAGGAGATCCCTCCACGATGCCCCGACCATCCGTATCCATCACGACCGCGTCGACCGATGGCTGAGACACGGCTCCCTGCGGCGCTGCGACGTCGTGGTCCTCGATCCGCCACGCACCGGAGCCGGCCGAGAGGTGATGGAGCGCATCTCGTCCTTGCGCCCCCGCGCCATCGCGTACGTGGCGTGCGACCCGGCAGCACTCGCACGCGACATCGCGACCGCGCGGCAGTCAGGATGGGAAACGACGGACCTGCGCGCCTTCGACCTCTTCCCCATGACGCACCATGTGGAGTGCATCGCCCTCCTTCGGCCACGGGATAGCCTCGGGACATGAGCGCTGACGAGAGCCTACGGCGCCAGTTGCGTTTTGCCTTCTTCCTGCAGGTCGCAGGGGCGGCACTCTTTGCGGTGACAGCGCTGGTGCGTATCGCGTCCTTCGGCGTTGACCTGCTTGCCGTCGTCTTCGCGTGCGTCGCGATCTTGATCGGTGGAGCGGCAGTCTTCACGCGCCGGAAGATGCGCGACCTGACGTCGTAACGTGCAGGGGTGACCCATCCCGCACGGGGAAGTCGAGTGTGATTCGACAGCCGGGGTGGGATGACTCCATGGTCCACGATCCCGCGAGTACCGACATGGTGTCATCGAGCAGTCGCGAGCCAAGTCCCGGTGCAGCGTTGACGGGGATGCCGGTTCCGTCGTCCTCGCACGTAACTTGCCAGCGGCCCGCTGTCGCATGCAGGGAGACAACAAGGGTCGAGG
>JBEGMG010000241.1:0-4843 GCA_041183165.1 Actinomycetota bacterium
GCCCAGCGCCGCGCGCTCGTGATCCCGGTGAGCACGCGCAGGCGTCCGTCGACCGTGCGCGCGGCACCGGCGAGCGACGCCGCATCGAGTGTCCCCGCATCCGCCTGACGGCAGGCGACGACGATGCCGCTCACGTCGTCGAGGAGCCCGAGTTGAGCGGCCACCGCGCCGCCATGCGTGTCAGCGTCGACGAGCAGTGCGGGGACTCCGGCGCGGGCAGACTCGTCGGCGAGCGCCACGGCGACGCTCGTGCGGCCGGGCGCGCCGGTCGGACCCCACACCGTGATGAGACGCCCGAGCGCGGGTGACTGAACCGATGCGGGCGATCCCGCACTCACGTCGGAGTATTCCCAGGCGGTCGGCCGCGGATCCTCGACGGCACGAGCCAGCGCCGCGACGGCGAGATCGACATCGTCACCCGGCAGCGTCACTACCGCGACATCCAGAGCGCGGAGTTTGCGGGCACTGATGTCATCTCCGTCGAGGGCCACGCCGATCACCCGCACCTGCGCCGCAGCGAGACGCGACACGGTGTCTCGAGTGAGGCGAGGCAGTCCCGCGCTCACGAGGGCTACGCGCGCGTTGCCGCTCGCGGCAGCACCCAGGAGATCCACGGCGTCGACGCATCGACGCACGATCGTGACGGGCGCGCCTGAGCGGGTGAGCCGCGAGACGAGCTCCGGCTCGTGGGGCAGGTCGGGCGCGGCCAGGAGGACGGGCACGGCGCTCATCGCGTCACCGCCGGCACACGCACGAGATCGATGCCACCACTGCGTGCGGCCGCAAGGAGGTCGGCCGCATCGGCCGGATCGATCTCAAGGACCACGCCGTACTCCCCGCCCAGGCCCACGCCATCCACGGCAACCTCGGAGACGAGGACGCTTTCGAGGACGAGTTCGGGCACCGGCACGACGCCGAGGTCGGCGCCTTCGGTCGCCCAGACGTCGACGCGTTCGCCGGGGGCGAGGTCGACGGGTGCATGCAGGGGTTCGACCGGCACGGTCACCCATCGCGCATCACCGGGGGCCACGTCGACAGGGGTCGGCAGGATCTCGCCGGCAAGCAGGGGGCGATCAAGTGGCGACGTCGGCAAGCCCGAACCGCCGGCATAGGCCCCCGCGAGCGCTGCGGGGATCCTCACGGCGACGACATCATCGCCAGAGACGACCGCTCCGGGGGCCAGGTCGCGCGTCGCCTGCCACGCCGTCACGGTGTCGTCGCTTCCCGCTAGGAGGCGTGCTCCGACGAGCATCGACACGACGATGAGTGCGACACCCGCCAGGACACGCGCATCGCGCCACCAGGCACGGCTGGTGCGACGCACCGGCGGCGAGGGCTGCACTCCCGTCGCGGGACTAACGGATGGGGTGTGCCGATTGAGCACGGAGAGGACACGGGACATGGTGGCTCCAGTGGTGGCTTCCTGCGGACGAGCACCACTATCCGGATCCCGCAGCGGCGTATCGCGGTGGCCGCCTCACCGATCACCGCCCGTGCGCGATCCGCTCACGGCGTGCTGCGTCATCCACAGGCGCACTTCTACGGTCGCTTCGCGCCACCGGGTGATGCGACTATCGGGCCATGCCGCGATTCCTCACCCTTGCTGACGTAGCCGAGATCCTCAACGTCTCCGCTGCCCAGGCCTACGCCCTCGTCCGCTCAGGGGAGGTCCCCGCGATCCAGGTGGGTGGTCGCGGTCAGTGGCGCGTTGAAGAGCAACGGCTCGAGGACTACATCTGCTCGAAGTACGCCGAGACGGCCGCGCGATTCACCGACGCCTGAGCGCAGCTACCGCCCCGAGCGGGATCGAGACCTGCCTGCGCACCGCCTCCGCGCGCCTGGGTTCACCCGGATCGTGCTCGGCCAGGTCCAGATGGTCGGCACCCACCGCATCGATCGTCCCGTCGAGAGGCCCCGCGCCCACCCGCAGCACGCGCACCACGCTGCGCTGACGCGCCCAGGCGCGCGCCACGCTGGCAAGCCCCAGTCGCTCACTGGGTGAGTGAGCCTCGCGGGCTCCCCCGGGCAGCTCGATGACCGCCGCCATCCCCCACGCGGGAATTGCCCAGTCGCCATCGTCCGCGGCGATCACGACGACATCCCTGCCCACGGCCGCGACGAGCCCGCTCACCAGACCACCGCCGGCGATCTCGATGTGCGCCATGCGCTGGGCGCGCAATCGATCGAGCAGACGGGATTCCGCTCGCCCCGCGCGCTCGACCTCGGCGATATCAGCGTCGAGTGCAGCAGCATCGGCGGCTTCGGCTTCGGCGGCGATCCCCGCTAGGAGATCGTCGAAGCGCGCAGCAGCGCTGCTCGGTTCATCCACAGAGAGAGCGTACGCGTTGACTCCCCGTGCGCGGGCGGCGTGCAATGCACATCCGGCACCAAACGACATCAAGCGACATCAACCGACGTCACCTGAGACCGAGATGCATCACGCCCATTCCTGACCGTGACCACCTGGAGGCAGCCATGTCCGTCACATCCCTCGCCGCCACCGCGCAGACGACCGAAGAACCTCTCCCCCTCGAGTGGCAGGTGCCCGGTGGCCTCCCCGCCACCCAGGGTCCCGGGGTCGTCGAGGCCAGCGCCGTCGTCATCGGTGGCGAGCGGGCTCGTGCGGTCGCCCTTCGCCTCGAGGTCGTCCGCGGTCGGTGGCTGGCGACGGCCATCGAGATGGGCTGAGCCCCACCCTTGACCTC
This sequence comes from Actinomycetota bacterium, assembly GCA_041183165.1. Lineage (GTDB taxonomy): Bacteria > Actinomycetota > Actinomycetes > S36-B12 > S36-B12 > Mxb001. The sequence continues at coordinate 2,706 of JBEGMG010000241.1, forward strand.
CTGTCCGGATGTCCGTACATTTAGCCCATGACCTCCCGGCTGGCACCGACCCAGCCGGACACGGACGCCCGGGGCGGCCCGCGCCTTCCAGACCGGGGCGACCCACTCCCACTGTGGGCACAGGTCTGCGCCGATCTGCGCCGGCGCATCGACGCCGGTGAGTTCGCCGGGGGCTTCCCCGGGGAGTTGAGCCTCACCGAGGAGTACGAGGTCAGTCGGCACACCATTCGCGAGGCACTGCGCGTGCTCCGAGGAGAGGGAGTGCTCCGCAGTCAGCGCGGAAGGCCGACGATCGTCGAGCCGACCGTCTACCGGCAGAGCCTGGGCACGCTGTCCTCCCTCTTCGACTCCGTCGCCGCGCAGGGCGCGACACCACGCAGCGACGTACTCCGCCTCGCGACGACGGTCAACGCCACCGTGTCCACAAGCCTCGGACTCGATCCCGCGACCGAGTTGGTTGTCCTGGAGCGCCTGCGCTACGCCGATGACCAACCGATCGCGCACGACGTCTCGTGGCTCCCCCTGGATCTCGCCGCCGACCTGCTCGATCGCGACCTCTCGCACGCGGCGTTATACGCCGAACTGCAGGAGATGGGCATCTCGATCGACGGCGGAGCGGAGCGCGTGACCGCCGAACGCGCGCCACGCCACCTTGCCGGACTGCTCGACCTTTCCCCTGACGACCCGGTCCTGCTGCTCGAACGGCGCGCCACCGCACAGGGTCGCCCGGTCGAATGGCGGGAGACGCACGTGCGCGCCGACCGGTTCAGCCTCGAGGCCCAGTGGACCGCCACCGGCTCGACCCTCAGCGCGGCAGTCGAGGGGATGGCGGGCCCGTGATCGCGGTCGCGGCCATCCTGGCCGTCTTCATCGGCATGGCCGTGGGCCTCCTCGGCGGCGGCGGATCCATCCTCACGACGCCGCTGCTCATCTACGTCGTGGGCTTCGACGCCAAGCAGGCCATCGCAGCAAGCCTCTTCGTCGTCGGAGTCACCTCGATCTTCGGCCTCATCGGCCACGCACGCGCGGGCCGTGTGGTCTGGCGCATCGGTCTGCTCTTCGGGGGCGCCGGCATGGTGGGCGCCTTCATCGGCGGGCAGATCGGCGCCCGCCTGCCCAGCGCACTCCTGCTTGCTGCCTTCGCGGTGATGATGGGCATCACCGCTGTCGCGATGATCCGCGGCCGCAAGCAGGTCGCGGGGGCAGCGCACAAGGGCCTTCCCCTCTTCCGCATCCTCCTCGACGGTCTGGTCGTCGGTTTCGTCACCGGCCTGGTCGGCGCCGGAGGTGGCTTCCTCGTCGTGCCCGCACTCGCACTCCTCGCCGGCCTCGCCATGCCCAAGGCCGTCGCGACATCGCTGCTGGTCGTCGCCATGAAGTCCTTCGCGGGGCTCGCGGGCTACATCTTCGTCTTCGGCCAGGGGTCGGTCGTGAGCCTGAACCCCGAGACCCGGATCAACTGGTCGATCACCCTCATCGTGACGGGCGCCGCCATCGTCGGCGCCCTCATCGGAAGTGCGATCGTCGGCCGCATCCACCCCGACAAGCTGCGCATGGCCTTCGGCTACTTCGTGCTCGTCATGGCCGTCTTCATCCTCAGCCAGCAGATCGGCTACGCCGTGCTCGACTACGCGCGCAGCGGCTGGCTGCAAGCGGCCGAGGTGATCGCCGGCGGCGTAGCGATCATCGCAGTGTTCACCTGGCTCATCCGCAGGCCCACCCAGATCGCGGTGGCCGACTTCGATCAGCCCGTGAGCGAGGCACCATCGACGGCCGAGAAGTCCTAGGGTTGCGCGAGGTCACGGCGTAGCGTGGGCCCGTGACGACAGAGCCGCCCCTCCTCGAGCGCATCCGCGCGTCCGTCATCGGAGAGGACAGCGTGATGCACGGGCCCTTCGGTCCGCGCCGCGTCACCTACGCCGACTACACCGCGAGCGGCAGGGCCCTGGACTTCATCGAGGACTTCATCCGCGATGCGGTCCTACCCACCTACGCCAACACGCACACGGAGTCCAGTGGCACCGGCCTGCAGACCACCCGGCTGCGTGAGGACGCGCGACGCATCATCCGCGACGCCGTACACGGGGACGAGTCGACCTGCGTGATCTTCGCCGGCAGCGGATGCACGGGGGCGATCG
>JBEGMG010000242.1:0-3672 GCA_041183165.1 Actinomycetota bacterium
GGCCGGGACGTCTGGTGGCACGACATCGTCGATCGTCAGCCGGATGCGCACGAGGCTCAGGCCTTCGACAGCGAGCACCCGCTCTTCATCCTCTACACGTCAGGGACGACCGGGAAGCCCAAGGGCATCCTGCACACGAGCGGTGGCTACCTGACCCAAACGGCCTTCACTCACTGGAATGTCTTCGACTTGAAGCCGGACACCGACGTCTACTGGTGCACCGCGGACATCGGGTGGGTGACCGGCCACAGCTACGTCGTCTACGGCCCGCTCGCGAATCGCGTCACTCAGGTCATCTACGAGGGCACGCCCGACACCCCGCACAAGGGTCGCTTCTGGGAGATCGTCGAGAAGTACGGCGTCACGATCTTCTACACCGCGCCGACAGCGATCCGCACCTTCATGAAGTGGGGCCCCGAGTTTCCCGCGCAGCACGACCTCTCGTCTCTGCGGGTTCTCGGCACCGTCGGCGAGCCCATCAATCCAGAGGCGTGGATGTGGTACCGAGACGTCATCGGCGACGATGCGTGTCCCATCGTGGACACGTGGTGGCAGACCGAGACGGGCGCCATCATGATCAGCCCACTCCCCGGGGTCACCGCCACGAAGCCCGGCTCCGCCATGCGCCCACTCCCGGGGATCGGTGCCACTGTCGTCGATGACCACGGCAATCCCGTCGAGCTCGGCCACGGTGGCTACCTCGTCGTGACCGAGCCGTGGCCGTCGATGCTGCGGGGCATCTGGGGCGACAACGAGCGCTACGTCGAGACGTACTGGTCGAGGTGGCCGCAGTACTACTTCGCGGGCGATGGAGCGAAGATCGATTTCGACGGCGCGCTCTGGCTCCTCGGGCGGGTCGACGACGTCATGAACATCTCTGGGCACCGCATCTCAACCACGGAGGTCGAGTCAGCCCTGGTGTCGCACCCCACTGTCGCCGAGGCCGCTGTCGTCGGAGCGGCCGACGAGGTCACAGGTCAGGGCATCGTCGCGTTCGTCATCCTGCGCGGTGGCGTCGAGGAAGGCGCAGACGGCAGCCAGTACATCACCGAACTGCGCAATCACGTGGCTCACGAGATCGGCCCCATCGCCAAGCCCCGACAGATCATGATCGTGTCGGAGCTGCCCAAGACCCGATCGGGCAAGATCATGCGCCGGCTCCTGCGCGACGTGGCGGAGAACAGGTCCCTGGGCGATGTCACGACCCTGGCCGACCCGCACGTGATGCACCTGATCTCGACTGGACTCCAGTCCGGTGGCAGCGAGGACTAGCCGACCGGCCTGGCACGGCATGCGACAGGTAGCCTTTCCGGTGGTGTGCCGGGAAGTCTGGTCGGCGTCTGATCGACCGACCCTGGAGGCCGCACGTGACCACTCCTGCTGGGAGTACTCCGCCTGACGGCGTGGCGCACCAGATCTTCGATCGCCCGTCACTGGGTGAGCGCGTCTGGCTCCTGCGTGCCCTGCGCGGGGAGACCATCGGGGGAGTCCTCCTGCTCATCGCAGCGGTCATCGCCCTCGCCTGGGCCAACTCTCCCTGGGGTGACTCCTACTTCGCACTCGGAGCGATCACCGTCGGGCCGGAGTCCCTCGGCCTCAACCTCAGTCTTGCCACCTGGGCCGCGGATGGCCTGCTCGCCGTCTTCTTCTTCGTCGCCGGATTGGAGCTCAAGCACGAGTTGACGCACGGCACGCTGTCCAAGCCGTCGCAGGCCGCCGTACCCATTGCCGCCGCACTCGGCGGCATGATCGTGCCGGCCATCATCTTCGTCGCCATCGTCGCTCCCTCGGGAATACCAGGCGGTCTGCGCGGCTGGGCCGTGCCCATGGCGACGGATATCGCCTTCGCCCTTGCCGTGCTCGCCGTCGTCGGGCGCATGCTCCCCGTGGCCCTGCGGGCCTTCCTCCTCACGCTTGCCGTCGTCGACGACCTGGGCGCGATCACCATCATTGCGATCTTCTACTCCAAGGGGTTTTCGCTCGGCTACTTCCTCCTCGCCGTAGCACTCCTGGCTGTCTACTGGCTGCTCCAGAAGCGGCGCGTACGCAGCCCCTTCATATACGTGCCACTCGCACTCGTCATCTGGTGGGCGACGCACGAGAGCGGCATCCACGCGACCGTGGCCGGTGTCGCCATGGCCCTGCTCACGCGATCGAGTGTCGATCCGGGCGAGACCGAATCCCCGGTCGATCGACTTCAGCGGATGCTCCTTCCCCTCAGTGCTGGCCTGTGCGTGCCCCTCTTCGCCTTCTTCGCCGCAGGCGTCGATCTCCGCAGCACCGGCCTCATCGATTCACTCAGCAGTCCTATCGCCGTCGGCATCATGGCCGGTCTCATCATCGGCAAGCCCCTGGGCGTGGTCTCCACGGCTTGGCTCATGGCCCGATTCACACGTGCGCGCCTGAATCCCGCGATCGAGTGGCGGGATGTCTTCGCCGTAGGCCTCCTTGCCGGGATCGGGTTCACCGTCGCACTGCTCATCACCGAACTGGCCTACTCGGATGACATCGCCCTGCTCGACAGCGCCAAGGTGGCCGTCTTCTCCGCCTCGGTCGTCTCCGCCTTGATTGCCTCGATCATGCTCCTCACCCGAAACAGGCACTACCGCCTCGCAGCCGAGATCGAGGAGGCCGATGTGGACGGCGACGGGATTCCTGACGTCTACCAGGGGGGTGCTGACGGGGAAGCCGGCACGTCGCCGCCGGGCACCCACTAGCCTTCCTGCGACGGACAGCGAAGGAGACAACCATGCCCGATACGACTCCCCCGGGGGAGGCTTCGATCAAGGCCCTCGTCGCCGCTGCCGTTGCCGACCTCCAAAGGCTCGTCAAGGCGCAGATCGCCCTCGCCAAACTGGAGCTTCAGCAGACCGGCCGAGCGGCAGGCAAGACGGGCATCTTCCTCGTCAGCGCTCTGTCGATGGCAGCACTCGGTGGAATCTTCCTGCTCGTGACTCTCGCCTACGTTCTCGTCGCCATCGGACTACCCGTGTGGGCCGGCTTCGGGATCGTCACGCTGCTTCTCTTCATCGTGGCTGCGATCCTCGGACTTCTCGGCAAGAAGGAGTCCGCGAAGATCAAGGGCCCGGATCGCACGATCGCGCAGATCGAGCAGACGAAGTCGACGTTGCAGTCGGCAGTGGAGCAGGCCGCGGAGCCACGCGCCCTGCCCGAGCGCTGAACCCGCGTGCTCCTCGATCCCGACGTCATCATCCGGGAGCCCGGACCCTGGGCTCACCGAGAGGTCTCCGCTAACGGCGCGCGCTTCCACATCGTCGAGGCGGGTGAAGGCCCCCTCGTCGTCTTCCTCCACGGCTTCCCGACGCTGTGGTGGTCCTGGCGCCGGCAGATGCGCACCTTCGCCGACGCGGGCTACCGGGTGGTGGCCATGGATTTGCGGGGCTACGGCGGCTCCGACCACACCCCCCACGGCTACGACCCGACCACGCTCTCCCGCGATGTCGCAGGGGTCATCCGCAGCCTGGGTGAGGCCTCGGCGACCGTTGTCGGCCATGGCTGGGGAGGGCTCATTGCCTGGAGCATGGCCGTCCTCGACCCTGAGGTCGTGGATGCGATTGTCCCCGTGTCCATGCCGCACCCCCGGCGCTTCCGGGCCGCGATCGTGCGCGATGCGATCCAGCGTCGCCAGGCGCTCTACGCCGTCGGCTTCCA
>JBEGMG010000243.1:0-3243 GCA_041183165.1 Actinomycetota bacterium
CGCCTCCCCGGCGAGATCGGCGCGAATGACTTCGGCCAGGTGGTAGGTCATGTGCTGGCGATGGGCAGGGCTGCCGTTGGGATCGTCGAAGTAGTCGCCCTCCGCCACCACGTTGGCGATCGTCGCTCGCAACTCCGCGCTCGTCGGCACGGCACCGAAGCGCAGCACGAAGGGCCGGGACGTCGCGGCCGTGATCGTGAGGATGAAGTCCCCCTTGGCCGGATCCGATGTCCCGACCAGGAACTCGCTGGATCGACCGTGCTTGGTGAGAGTGAACCGCTGATAGGAGTACCGGCGCCTGAGCGAGTCGATCGGGATGTCGATGGAGCGCAGGATCTCGCCGGGCTGCAGCGCGTTGAGGTGGTTGCCGAGGATGAAGTCGGGGACCGCCATGGTCCGGCGCGCGCCTCCCGGACCCCAGATCTCCAGGGTGGCGTCCAGCGCGGCCGCCATGGTGGTCATCGGCGAGGCAGGCAGCGACGTGCAGATGTTGCCCCCCACCGTGGCGCCGTTCCAGATCTTGAAGCCCGCCAGGAACGAGTCGACGGCCTCGCGCAGGAAGGGCCCGGCAGTCCAGTCCGCCGGCGGCACGAAGTGGTAGAGGTCGACGACCCTGCAGGTGGCCGCGATGTGGAGGGACTGCGGGCCGATGACGAGGTTCTCCCACCCGAGGCTGGTGAGGTCGATGAGCCGGCGCATGTCGGGCAGTGGAGTGGAGAAGAGGAACGTTCCCCCCGCCAGCCAGGCATCGCCCGGCTGCCACAGTGATGTCGGGTCCTCGGCCGTGGGCCGGACGAACTCCTTCACGGTTCCCTGATCCACTGCGCGCCTCCTCGATGCGTACCCGCGCTCATTACGTCCCTGCGGCGGAGGCTAACCGTCGGCCCGGATCGAGGGGATGGGATTGGATGATTCGGGGCATTCCGGAATTAGCGCCGGCCGCGGCGCGTCGCGGCGAGCACCGCGGCCAGCACGTCGTGGCATCCGGCCTCCCCCAGCGCCCGCGCCGCCTCGACGAGAGTCGATCCCGTCGTCACGATGTCGTCGACGATCACGGCCCCGCGCTCGGGAGGGCGCCGGCACGCGAATGCGCCGGAGAGATTGCCCCTGCGCTCGCGCGCCCCGAGCCCGGCCTGGTCGCGGGGCTGTCGGACGACCACGAGGCAGTCGTCCACCCGAGCCGCCTGCCCGCGCGCGGTGATGACCTCGGCCGCGAGCACGGCAACGCGCCGCCAGGCATCCTCGCCGCGGCGCCTGCGAGCGGCACGCGAGGACGGCACGGGCACGAGCACGAGTTCACCTTCGCCCGCGATCCCGGCGGCGCTGGCCACCGACACGACCACGTCGGCGAGCACGGGCGCAAGGACGTGCGCGACATCACGTCGCCCCCGCTCCTTCCACGCAGCGAGCAACGACCGCACGGAGCCGTCGTAGTCCGCGACCGCGTGCACGGGCGGCAATCCCTCGGGGCACGGTGCGGGACGGTGCGCTCGCGGCGGCAGCTGCCATTCCCTCGCGCAGCCCGGGCACACCGTCCCACCGGCCGCGCCGCAACCGGCGCAGGAGGCAGGGGCGATGAGGTCGGCGATCGCGGACCAGGGACCGGTGGGGCTCATGGCGCAGATGAGCACGATCCGGGGGGATATGAGCGGACCGAAGCCCCCCATGTGGACGGTCGGCACTGCGCGCACCTGTGCGCCGGGGTACGCTTGCCCCACGCCCGCCGGACCAACGAAGCCTCGTGCCGTCCGCCGGCCCCCCTCATATTCCACGAGGTGCTCACCCATGTCCGATCCCACCACCCACGATTACAAGGTCGCTGACCTTTCCCTCGCTGCCTTCGGCCGCGACGAAATCCGCCTCGCCGAGCACGAGATGCCCGGCCTCATGGCCATGCGTGCCGAGTTCGGCGCGCGTCAGCCGCTCAAGGGCGCCCGCATCACCGGCTCGCTTCACATGACGGTGCAGACGGCCGTGCTCATCGAGACCCTCGTCGCCCTTGGTGCCGACGTCCGCTGGGCTTCGTGCAACATCTTCTCCACGCAGGACCACGCCGCCGCGGCTGTCGTCGTCGGCCCGGACGGCACGCCGGATGACCCGCGCGGCGTCCCGGTGTACGCCTGGAAGGGCGAGACCCTTGACGAGTACTGGTGGTGCACCGAGAAGGTGCTCATGTGGCCCGACGGCGCTGGCCCCAACATGATCCTCGACGACGGCGGCGACGCCACGCTGCTCGTCCACAAGGGCACGGAGTTCGAGGCAGCCGGCGTCGTGCCGAGCACCGATCCGACCGACTCCGAGGAGTACGCCGTCATCCTCGAGGTGCTGCGTCGCTCCCTCACCGAGGATCCGCAGCGCTGGACGCGCATTGGCCAGGGCATCAAGGGCGTGACGGAGGAGACGACCACGGGCGTGCATCGCCTCTACGAGATGATGCGCGAAGGGCGCCTGCTCTTCCCCGCCATCAACGTCAACGACTCCGTGACGAAGTCGAAGTTCGACAACAAGTACGGCTGCCGCCACTCGCTCGTCGACGGCATCAACCGGGCCACCGATGTCCTCATCGGCGGCAAGGTCGCGGTTGTTTGCGGCTACGGCGACGTGGGCAAGGGCAGCGCCGACTCACTGCGCGGCCAGGGTGCGCGCGTCATCGTCACCGAGATCGATCCCATCTGCGCCCTCCAGGCAGCCATGGACGGCTACCAGGTCGCCACGATCGAGGATGTCGTCAGCACCGCAGACATCTTCATCACGGCCACCGGCTGCAAGGACGTCATCACGGCCGAGCACATGTCCCAGATGAAGCACCAGGCGATCGTCGGCAACATCGGTCACTTCGACAATGAGATCGACATGGCCGGTCTCGCCCAGATGCCGGGCATCGAGCGTCGCACCATCAAGCCGCAGGTCGATGAGTGGGCCTTCGCCGACGGCCACTCGGTCATCGTGCTCTCGGAGGGCCGCCTGCTCAACCTAGGCAACGCGACCGGCCACCCGTCGTTCGTCATGTCGAACTCCTTCACCAACCAGGTACTCGCCCAGCTCGAGATCTTCACGCGCCCCGACGAGTACCCGCTCGGCGTCTACACCCTGCCCAAGCACCTCGACGAGAAGGTCGCCCGCCTGCATCTCGATGCCCTGGGCGTCCACCTCACCGAGCTCAGCAAGGACCAGGCCGAGTACATGGGCGTGGATGTGGCCGGGCCCTACAAGCCCGAGCTCTACCGCTACTGAGCACCGGCA
>JBEGMG010000244.1:0-4368 GCA_041183165.1 Actinomycetota bacterium
GCAGGCGCTTCATCGCGAGTTGGCCGCCCCAGTCCACTCAGCCCTGCGCCAACTCGGGGTCGAGAATCCCGATCGCATCGCGTCGTACGTCTGGGGTGTCGTGGAGGCGGCAACGCGTCACATCGAGGCTGGTCGTCCCGCGGACGACGAGGTCGACGCGGCGATCGCTTTCGCTCTCGCCGGCGTGGCCCAATAGGACCAGCCTGACCGCACCGCCGGGCCCGACGTCACTCGCTAGCGGCACCTGACCTAGTTGCGTCCGCTCATCGCTCCCTCGAGCCCTTCCTGCGCTTTTTCGCGCTACTTCGTCAGACGGAAGGTGAGTTCGCGCTCGAAGGGCGCCCACTCGTCGTTGCCCGGTGATGAGATCGTCACCGTGCATGTGCCCGACGTCTTGAGCGCGCGAATCTTGCCCTTCTGGCTGACCTCGCAGGCATTTGACGCCACATCGGCACGCAGACCGGACTTGAGTGTCACAACGAAGTCGCTGGCCTTGGCGTTGGAGACCCTGGGCTGCCATGCGCCCTTGATGATCTGCCCGCGGATCGAGGCGACGGCCCAGTCCTTCGCCTGCGGAGCCACCGCGGCGAACTCGGTCGCGAAGAACTTCGTGTAGGCGCGATTCGTGCTCTCGCGTCCCGCTCCGAGGGTGTAGATGGCGCATGTGTCGACCCGGCAGTTCACGTCTGTCGTACCCGTGTCTCCGGTCTGCGGGTTCGGGTTCTTGCCCACGAACTCAGCGTTGACCACGATAGGGCGGCTTGTCGTCTGCGCCTGAGCGGCGGCCATGATGTAGACGAGCGTGCCCGTGCCCGCATCACAACGCGTCGGCACGGGGCTAGCACCCGGCGGGGGCACAAGGCAGTGGAACGCGTAGAGACCGACATTGGCGGGGAGGTTGCTCACCTCCATCTGCACCGCGGAAGTCGCCGGCAGATCGGCGATGGTGCCGCCACTCGCCACACCGTTGGCCGTAACGCTGAAGTCTGCGGCACCGGCTGCCTGGTGGCCCGTCAGGGTCGCAGCCGAGATCGCCAGTCCCGCCACACCGAGGGCGGCGACGCGTGCGATACGCATGTGGAGCTCCTTTGCTGTCGGCGATTCCGATGGGTGGTTCGCACTACCTGAAGGTCACGGGGACCGCGACATCCCAGCTGCGGTCATTGGCACGGAGGTGATCGGCGCGTGCGACGACGGCGCAGCGCACCACGCGGCAGTCGACGGAGCCGATGCGCGGGCTCACCTTGATCCGCACGCTGAACTTGCCACCCCGCTTATAGGGGATGGCCAGGTTGGCTCCGTAGGGAGGCGGATTGGACGAGATCCACGCGGATGCCCGTGAGCTTCCGTCTTGATCGATTCCTCCTCCGCAGGGGGTGGGCTTCGCACCGGGACGCGGCATCACGCACAGACCGACGTAGATGCCGACAAGCTCGCTGAATCCACGTCCCCGCACCGTCACCGTCTGGCCCGTGACCGCGAGTCCCGTCGTGGGCGTGACGGTCAGTGTCTGGCCCTGGCGGCCCTTGGCACTCGCGCGCGGCGCGATGGCACGGACACTCGTTTCGGAAGCAGCGTGGCTAACCCCGGTGCGGGAGTGGTTGTCATCCGTCGGGGTGGTGGCGGCCTGCACGGGGGGCATCCAGGCCGCCACCACGACAGCGGCCGCGACGGTGACAATGACGCGACGCATGGCCTCACGTTAGGCAGGGCGGGCGTGGACGCACCTGACACTGTGTCGGCATCATCCCGACGCGGTGTCGGGAAGAGCACGACGAATGCTCGCGATACTGAGCGCATGCGCCGACATCTGGCCGCCATGCGGATCGCCGCGGCCTCAGCGCGCCCCTCGTCGGCGACAGGGACCTCACTGGTGACGGGGGCAGCCATCGTCACGCTTCTCCTCACGGCCTGCTCGGCAGGCAGCACCGCGATCGTGGCCACCACCAGTTCATCCGAAGCAACGCCTGCAGCCTCATCACCCGCTCCGGGAGGACCTGTCGTGATCACGGCCGCGGACCTTCCCCCGATCACCGCACTCGGGGCGCCCGGTAGCGAGACACCGCAGCGCATCGTGAGCCTGGCGACCGGTGTGGGCGAGACGCTCGTCGCGCTAGGCGTCGGCGATCGCGTCGTGGGCCGCGACGAGACGAGCGAGGCACCGAGCGAGGCCGAGATCGTCACGCAAGCGCACAACGTCTCGGCGGAGCGGGTGATCGCATTGGATCCCGACCTCGTCATCGTCGATGCACGCACGACTCCGCCCGAGGCGATTCAGCAAATCGAAGCATCCGGTGCGCGCATTGCCGAAGTCCCGGAAGCCTGGACACTCACTGACATGGCACCGCGCACGCGAGCGATCGCCGACGCGGTCGGCGTGGATGCAGCGCCGCTGCTCGCGACGCTCCCGGCGGCGGAGGCCTCTGGCACGTCCCCCTCCCCCGACGCACCGCGCGTGGCCTTCCTCTATCTCCGCGGCACCTCGGCGATCTACCTCCTCGGCGGCCAGGGCTCGGGGGCCGACGCTCTCATCACTGCGGCCGGCGCTGTGGACGCCGGGGCGGATGCGGGTCTGGAGGCCTTTACGCCACTCACGGCGGAGGCCCTGGTCGCGCTCGATCCCGACGTACTCATGGTGATGACCGGAGGACTCGAGTCAGTCGACGGCATGGATGGCCTGCTCGCCCTCCCCGGTGTCGCGCAGACGACCGCGGGCCGCGAACGCCGCGTCATCTCGGTGGACGACGAGATCCTGCTGTCCTATGGGCCGCGCACCGGTGCACTGATCGAGCTCCTGCGCGCCGCACTCGCGCAGGTATCGACCTCACCCGCATGAGCATTCGCAGCGGGCGCACAGCACCTGTGCTCATCGCACTCGCGGTCGTCGTCACTGTGGCAGCCGCCGCGGCACTGCTCGTGGGTGCGGCCGAGACATCGAGCGTGATCATCACGGAGATCCGCGCACCGCGCATCGCGCTGACGATCATCGTGGGTGCGGGTCTAGGTATCTCAGGAGCCTTGCTGCAGGGCACCCTGCGCAATCCCCTCGCTGACCCCGGCATCATCGGTGTCTCGGCGAGCGCAGCACTCGGAGCGGTAACCACCATCGCAATCGCGGCAGTGGTCTGGCCGGCCGTCTCGGGATCCGTGTGGCTCACTGCAATCGGTGCGACCGTCGCGGGGATCGCGGGCATGGCCCTGGTGCTGTGGATCGCGCGGTCCGCATCGGGGCGCACCGAGGTGGTGACACTCGTCCTCGGTGGCGTGGCAGTGACGGCGTTCACCGCAGGTGTGCTCTCCGTTGTCGTCGCCGTCTCTGATGACGCGGGTGCGCGCTCCACGACCTTCTGGACGACCGGCAGCCTCGCGCTCGCGACCTGGCCGGCTGTCTGGTCGACCCTTCCTTTCCTCGCGCTTGCAGTGATCCTCGCAGCCCTGGTGGCCCGTGACCTGGACGTGCTCGCCCTGGGTGACCGCGCAGCGTGGGCCGTGGGTGTCCCCGTCGAGCGCACGCGCATCCTCGCGCTGGGTGCCGCGGTCGTCGCCGTCTCCGCGGGAGTGGCGGTCGTGGGAGTCATCGCATTCGTCGGTCTCGTCGTCCCGCACGCCGTACGGCTGCTCATCGGCCCGCGTCACGGCGGCCTACTCGTCGGCTCCGCGCTCGCGGGTGCCCTTCTCCTACTCATCGCCGACACGATCGCCCGCACGGTCGTCTCGCCGGTCGAGTTACCCCTCGGTGTCGTCACCGCCGTGATCGGAGCGCCGGCCTTCGTCGTGCTTCTGCGACGCACACGCAGTGCCCAGGGAGGTTGGGCATGAGTCCGCGGGTGGAAGCACGCGATGTCACGGTGCGCGGCCGACTTGCTGATGTGAGTCTCGCGGTCTCTGCTGGCGAAGTGCACGCCCTCGTCGGGCCCAACGGCTCGGGCAAGTCCACGCTCCTCGCCGTGCTCGCAGGCGACCTGACTCCCGATGCCGGCACAGTCGTCATCGACGGTGAATCCTGGACGCGCATCGGTGCGCGGGCAGCAGCGCAGCGGCGCGCGCTCCTCGCCCAGGACACACCTCTCGCCTTTCCCTTCACCGTGCGAGAGGTAGTGGGTTGGGGCCGACTGCCCTGGCGAGGCACGGACGCGGCGACACAGGATGACACGGTCGTGGCCGAGGTGATTGACCAGCACGGCCTCGGTGATCTGCTCGATCGCCCGGTGACTGCGCTCTCCGGCGGAGAGCGTGCGCGCGTGCACCTCGCACGCGTACTCGCACAGCGCGCACCGGTGCTCCTGCTCGACGAGGCCGACGCCGCCCTCGACCTCGCGGGGCAGGCGCATCTCGACGCCGCAATCCGGCGTCGCCGCGAAGCGGGAG
>JBEGMG010000245.1:0-3170 GCA_041183165.1 Actinomycetota bacterium
GCTGTGGGGTGCTGGGGGTCGGCTTCAGGCGGTTGCCTATCCGGGCGACTGGGCGGTGGTGCGAGCGGAAGTCGCTGAGAGCGAGAGGCCGGGGGACATCGCGTCATTCCCGTGGACCGCGTTCCGGCGCTTCGACTGGAACCCCGGCAGGACCGTGCTGGACCCAGCGCCCCGCTGGCTACCGCGCACCACCGTCGTCTCAGACGACCTCGCGATCGAGACGGCCGATGGGCTCGTCGTCGTTGCGGGCGACGATCCACTCTCCCGGGCGATCACCGGAGCGCTGGCGAGCGGGAATGCGGTCGGGCGCGAACTCCCGCCCCTGGGCGTGGGGTGGGCCCTGGTGGCCAAGGGCACTCCGGGCCCCATCCCGGAGCTACCGGGGTGGGATCTGGTCTACGACGGCCCCGATCTGGCGCTCTACGCCGCGCCCGCGGGCTCCGTGATCGTCTCCCGCCCGGACCCGCTCGGGGTGGCGGCGGTCGACCTCGCCGTGCTGGCCGCTCTCCTCACGGGATGGGGGGCGATCGTGATCCGGCGAGTCCGGGCACGGGGGCCCGGACCTTTGGTACCGTGACCGTCGAAGGAGGCAGGCATGTCTGTGTGGATCGGACCCATCATCGCCGCTGTCGTCGGTGCGGTCGTCGCCGCGGGGGCATCCTTCGGCATCGTGTCGTCGCAGACCGCTGTGCCACCTACGGTTGACGCGCCTTACGTCGTCTACGGAACGACCAACCAGTAGCCCGCCGCGTCGAGGCGGCCTTGACCTGTGCGATCAGCAGTTCCTCGAATCTCTTCGCCGAGGAATCCCACGAAAACTGCGCTGATCTGGCTCGTGCCTGCGTGCCCATCGTCTGTCGTCGCCGGGTGTCGGAAAGAAGTGCATCGAGGGCGTCCGTGAAGGCTGCTTCCTCTCCGTGCACGAGGACGCCGGTGACCCCGTCGGCGATGGACTCGGTAACGCCGCCGGCATCGGCGTAGGCGACAGCGGGAACCCCGCGCGACGCGGCCTCCATGACGACCAGCCCCCACCCCTCTTTGAGGGATGGCAGTGCGAGGACCCAGGCCCGGTCGACCTGGCGAGCCTTCTCGTCCTCGCTCACGTGGCCCGTGAACTCCACGATGTCGGCAACGCCATGACTGCGCGCAGCCTCGTGCAGGTTCTCGGCCCACCAGCCGTCTCCGACGACGGCGACAGTGAGACCCGGGTGGTGGTGGCGCAGTTGGGCTGCTGCGGCGATGACGTGCTCCACTCGCTTATGCGGCACGAGGCGTCCGAGGACCAGGATGCGCGGTGACGGGTCACGGTTGGCACCGCTGTCGGGCAGCGCTTCGGTGCCGTTATGGATGACGGTGATGTCTCCCGACGACACACCCTGTGCGATGAGCTCGCTTTTGGTGGCTTGCGAGACAGCGACGTATGCGGTGCCACGCAAGGCACGGGGGGCAGCGACCGATTCGATGATCCAGCCGACTCGCGCACGCACGGGGTCGTAGACCACCGGCCACTGCTCCCGGTGCACGTGGTGGACGAGCATGACGGTCGGAATCGATGTCGCATAGCGAGCGAAGAACGGAATGCCGTTCTGGGTGTCGATGATGACGTCTATCCGGCCCAGGGTGCCGCGGCGCAGGAGCCTTCTCGCGAGGGAGTAGACGGTGAGCTTGGTGCCCACGCGGATGATTCGGATGCCGTCGCGGTCCTCGAGGGTCGCTCCCGCGGAGTAGGCAGCGCACACCAGGGTCACTCGGTGCCCATCGCGCGCCCATCGACGGGCGAGCTGCTCGACGTAGACCTCAGAGCCACCGCCCTCTGGGTTGGCGGTGTCGCGCCAGTTGAGGACGACGATGTGCACGCGGCCACGGTACGTGCTGCGCGACGCGCGCGTGTACCCGTCCCGCTGGGGTAACGTCACCGGGTGTCCGCCGTCTGGCCCGCCGGGGATCAGGGAGGCCCGTCAGGGGTCCCTGACGTCCCGCGCGCCCGGGCTTTCAAGGCCACGTGGGGCCGGTCCGTGAGCCTCTTCCGTTCGTTCCTCGTGGAGCAGACGGATCCCGACCGGTTCTACGGCGACCTGGCCGCGGACTCCGCAGCCCACCTCGACAGTTTCCAATCGCTCGCCGGAGCGCGCCTGCTCGATGTGGGGGGCGGGCCCGGGTTCTTCGCGGACGCCTTCGCCTCGCGTGGAGCGACCTATGTCGCCGTGGACGCGGATGCGGGGGAGATGCGCCTACACGGTCGGGCGCCGGCGCCGCGCACGGTCCAGGCGAGCGGGACCGCACTGCCCTTCAGCGATGGGTCTTTCGACATCGCCTACTCGTCGAATGTGCTCGAGCACGTGGCGGACCCATGGGACATGGCGGACGAAATGGTGCGCGTCGTACGGCGCGGGGGACTGGTCGTCATCTCGTACACCCTGTGGTTCGGACCGTGGGGAGGTCATGAGACGGCACCGTGGCATCTACTCGGCGGACATCGCGCGGCGCGCCGCTACGAGCGCGTGATGGGTCATGTCCCCAAGAACGTGTTCGGCGCGAGCCTGTTCCCCATCACTGCGACCGCAGGCTTGGCGTGGGCACGCAGTGCCAGCGAGGTTGACATCGTCTCGGTCGAGCCCCGCTACCTACCGCGATCGCTGAGGTGGGTTGTGGACATGCCCCTCCTTCGGGAGGTCGTCACCTGGAACCTCATGCTCGTCCTGCGGCGACGCGGCGGCACATCGTGAGCAACCAGCTCGGTGCACCACCGGTGGCCGAGGCAGGGGAGCGCACCCCTTCGTCGCCTCGACTCCTGCACCGACTGCGCCTCGCGGCCGTGAGTGTTGTGCTCGCGGCGCTGGCCTTCGTGCAGGATCCCGGCCGGATCGCTGCGGATACCAAGCTCGACCTCTCCGTGGATCCCGCTGGTTTCCTCACGCGCGCTCTGTCGCTGTGGGAGCCCCTCGGCTTCTTCGGGCAACTCCAGAACCAGGCCTATGGATATCTGTTCCCGGTAGGCCCACTCTTCGTCCTGGGCGATCTCGCGGGCTTGCCCGCGTGGGTCGTGCAGAGGGTGTGGTGGTCGGCACTGCTCATCGGAGCCTTCCTCGGTGTCGTGCGATTGGCGCGGATGCTCGGCATCGAGCGCGAGAGTGCGCGGATCCTTGCCGGCCTCGCCTATGCCCTCGCCC
>JBEGMG010000246.1:0-6071 GCA_041183165.1 Actinomycetota bacterium
CGCCAGGTGGGCGCCCACGTGCGCGTCGTCGATGTCTGCGTGGACGCCCCCGCGGACTACGCCGACGACCTCGATCCGCGCGTGACCGCCGGCCGTATCCGTCGTGCCAGCGGATCCATCGACCGCGAGGACGCGATGACCCTCGACGAGGCGCAGCGTGCCTTCAGCCTCGGCGTGGCCCTTGCCGACGAGGAGATCGATGCGGGAGCCGACCTGCTCATCATCGGCGACATGGGCATCGGCAACACCACCACCGCGGCAGCCATCACCGGTCTCCTCGCCCCCGCCGATCTCCTCTCGGTCGTGGGACGCGGCACCGGGATCGACGACGCCACATGGATGCGCAAGGCGGCTGCCGTGCGCGATGCGATGCGTCGCGGCAAGCCGCACAAGGGCACCCCGCTCGAGCTGCTTGCGACGATCGGTGGCCCCGATATCGCCACCATGGTGGGACTGCTGCTCGGCGCAGCGGCACGGCGTACCCCGGTGATCCTCGATGGCACCGTCATCTCCGCCGCGGCTCTCATCGCTCACCGCGTCGCCTATAAGTCGCGCGACTGGTGGCAGGCCGGGCACCGATCCACCGAGCCCGCGCACTCAGCAGCCCTCGGCCGCCTCGACCTCACTCCCCTGCTCGATCTCAAGATGCGCCTCGGCGAGGGCACGGGCGCACTCCTCACCATCCCCCTGGTCGCCTCCGCGGCGGCAGCCCTCCGCGAGATGCTCACCTTCGAGGAGGCCGGCGTCAGCACCGCCGAGGAGCCCGCGGAGTGAGGGCACTGCGCCTGTCCTTCGGGCTGCTCACCGTGATCCCGGTCGGCGCCATCGGCGATGTCGACCGCCGCCTGGCGCGCAACGCCATCCTCCTGACGCCCCTCGTCGGCCTGGTGCTGGGCTCGCTCGCCGCACTAGTGATCGCGGTCGTGCACGCACTCGCGCCGTCCGCACTCGGCGCGCTACTCGGTGCCGTCCTGGCTGTGGCGCTGCTCGCCTATCTCACTCGCGCACTGCACCTGGACGGTCTCGCCGACACTGCCGATGCCCTCGGCAGCGGCAAGCCTGCGGACGCTGCACTGGAGATCGCCCGGCGCGGCGACGTCGGGCCCTTTGGTGTCGTGACACTCGTACTCGTACTCCTCATGCAGGTGACGGCGCTCGCCGTCGCCACCGAAGCCGGCTGGGGGGCGATCGCCGTCGTCACCGCCGTCGTCACCGGGCGAGTCGCTGTCGTCGTCGCCTGCTCGCGGGCAATCCCGGCAGCGCGACCCGACGGCCTCGGTGCGCTTGTCGCCGGGACGGTGCCGCGCCTGACGGCGATTGCCTGGTTCCTCGCGTCCGTCGGCGCTGCCGGCGCTGCGAGCGCGTGGCTCGCCGGTACGTGGATCGTCGGTGCTATCGCTGTCATCGCGGGTCTCGGCGTCGGCCTGCTCGTCGTGGCGCGCGCTGTGCGGCGCCTCGGCGGCATCACCGGCGACGTGCTGGGCGCTGCCGTTGAGACCGCAACGACCGCGGCCCTGCTCGCACTCGCACTGGGCGCTAGCGTCAGCGCATGAGCCTGCGCCAGACCCCGCTGCACTCCCGCCACGTCGATCTCGGCGCCAAGATGGCCGACTTCGGCGGCTGGGACATGCCGATCGAGTACGTCGGCACCGTCGCCGAGCACACCGCCGTACGCGAGGACGTCGGCGTCTTCGACGTCTCGCACATGGGCTACACCGAGGTGGTCGGACCGGGCGCGATCGCATGGCTCAACTCGGTCGTCGCCAACGATCTGGATCGCATCGGTCCCGGGCAGGCGCAGTACAACCTGCTCTGCGATGACAGCGGGGGTGTGATCGACGACCTCATCGTCTATCGCATCGACGATGATCACGCCTTCATCGTGCCCAATGCGAGCAACTCCGACGCCGTGGTTGCAGCGCTCACGGCCGCCTCCGCCGGATCGGGTGTGACCGTCGCCGACAAGCGCGAGGACTACGGGATCCTCGCGGTCCAGGGCCCGCGCTGCGACGCCGTACTCGAGGCCATAGGCCTCCCGTGCGGTCATGACTACATGAGTTTCGTGCGATCGACGTGGCGCGATAGCCCCGTCGTCGTCTGCCGCACGGGATACACCGGCGAGCGGGGATACGAGATCCTCGCCCCTGCTGCCGTCGTCACCGATCTGTGGGATGCGGTTGTCGGTGCGGGAGCCACGCCCGCAGGCCTCGGCGCGCGCGACACCCTGCGCACGGAGATGGGCTACCCCCTGCACGGCCATGAGCTCTCCCTGGAGATCACGCCCGTGCAGGCGGGCCTGGTGTGGGCGGTGGGCTGGGATAAGCCGACTTTTGCCGGTCGCGACGCCCTCGTCGCCGAGCGCGCGGCTGGACCGCGGCGGCGACTGCGCGGACTGGTCGCTGCGGAGCGTGCCATCCCCCGGCCCGAGATGCAGGTGATGACCGCCGACGGAGCCGCTGTCGGGGAGATGACGAGTGGCACGTTCTCACCGACACTCAAGCAGGGCATCGGCCTCGCCCTCCTCGATCCGTCCATCAGCGACGGCGACGAGGTGGTGGTCGACGTGCGCGGGCGTCAGGCGCGCTTCACCGTGACGAAGCCGCCTTTCGTGCCTCCGCACGTCCGCTGACCGTGACTCCCACCACCGCCATGACGACGACGGTGGTGACTCCGGCGACCGGAGCGACGAGCTCCCATCCGCTGGGCAGCGGGAACAGCGAGAAGTAGAGGACGACGAGGACGATAAGAACGCCCGCAAGGGGAATGAGAGCGCCGAGTCGCGCCCGCCCGCCCCTGCGCCACAGTACGACGGCCGCGGCGACGCAAGCTGCGCCGTACGCCGACACGATGAGGACACCCGCGAAGTCGCTGGTGAGCTCGAAGACGGAGAAGGGCACCGCCGCCGTCGGGATCATCGACAGCACGACGATGCCTGCGCCGATCACAGCGGTGATGACGCTCCCCAGCACTGGAGTCGACCACCTGCGCGAGAGCACGCCGAGACGCGCGGGCAGCACTCGGTCGCGGCCGAAGGCGAACATGATGCGCCCGCCGGCGATCTGCGCGGCGATCATGCAAGCCAGCGAGCTGACCGCTCCGCCGAGGGTGATGAGGTCGCCCAGTGCCGTGGAGACGTACGTGTCGGCCATGTCCCCGGGAAGCGACGCGCTGTTGACGAAGGCCTGCATCTCACTGGTCGACGTACCGAACGACCAGACGGCTACCGAGGTGACGAGGATGTAGAAGACGTTGACGAGGATCGCGGTAGCGAGGATCGCCAGGGGGATATTGCGCGTGGGATTGCGCGTCTCCTCGCCCGCCGCCGCAGCGCCCTCGAACCCCGCGGTCGACAAAATCGCGAAGGTGAGCGCCAGGCCCATCGCACCGGTGGACACACCCGTGAGGCTGAACTCCGAGAAGTCCACCGTCTGGCCCTGCGGACCGCCCGTGGTCAGGAGAGCCACGAGCGTGAGGATGACGGTCACGGTGATGAGCGTCATCGTGATGCCCTCCATGCCCAGCAGCAGATGCCCCGCTCGGCGCGCAGGACGGATGGAGAAGAAGAGCGCGATCGCCAAGCCCACCGCCATGAGGGCGAAGGTCGCGGCACTGGACACGGTGATGCCGGCAAGGGCCCCGATGAAACTCGCGGTGAAGATGCCGAAGGAAGCGGCGGTGAGCGCCGTGAAGGTGCAGTAGGCCGACAGCAGCCACAGACCCGAGATCGCGCCGGCGCGCGGACCGAGCTCGAGCCCGACGAGCGTGTAGAGCGAGCCCGCCACTCCGTGGCGTCGCGTGAGGACGATGAAGGCGATCGCGATGGTGGCCAGCGGCACGAGCGCCATGACGTAGACGAGCGGGACAGCGCCGCCCACCTGCTCTGCCATCGCCTGGGGGTTCAGGCTCACCGACATGCTGGGGCCCACCACAGCGAGCGACACCGCCACCGCGCCGAAGAGACCGAGGTTGCGTACGAGACCGGTCGGCATGTGGTCGGTCGGTCGCGCAGGTTCGCGGGGAGTGGCCATGGCGTGGGACCTTAGCGGCATCGCGCTTGAGGAATACTCGGCGCGGGATCGGGTCCGGCCCGGCGCGTCGACCAAGCCGCCCCTTTCGGCCCCTCCCGGATATCTCGCCGACCCCGCGCGTTCTCCGCCGGGAATCGGTCACCCAGTGGCCGATTCGGGGCAAAGAACGCTGGTCCGAGCCCCGCGCCGTCGATGGCCTAGGGTGCTCGCCCATGACGAGCATCGCACTCACCGCCACCCCCGTGACCACCCTCGATGTCGACGCCCTGATCGTGGGCATCACCGACGAGGGCAAGAAGCACGTCGAGGGCCCACCGGCCCTGCCCGATGCCGTGCGGGTGTCTCTCGAGAAGTCCCTCGAGGCCCTCGGTGCCACGGGCAAGCTCGGCGAGATCACCCGGATCCCGGGCACCGGCCTCGTCAAGGCACGCATGATCGTGGCCGTCGGCCTGGGGGATGTGCGGATCCTCGACTACGAGAAGGTCCGTCGCACGGTGGGCGCCGCCCTGCGCAGTCTTGCGGGAGCGACTTCCGTCGGCATCGTCGTGACCGCTCCCGACGGGCCGCGTATCGAGGCGATCGCGGAGGGCGCCCTGCTCGGCAACTACGCGTTCCACTCGTTCCGGGGGGCGAGCGCTGCCAGCCAGCCCGCGCCCGTGCAGAAGATCATGATCACCGGCGACCCCAAGGACAAGGACCAGGCCGCGGCGCTCGCCCGAGCCGAGGTCATCGCTACCGCCGTCAACTACGCGCGCGATCTCGTCAACACTCCCCCGTCAGCACTGCCGCCCGAGGAGATCGCGCAGCAGGCCATCGAATCCGTGCGCAAGCTGCCCGTGCGCGTGGAGGTCTGGGACGAGGAGGCACTGGCGCGCGATGAGTTCGGCGGCATCCTCGCCGTCGGTCAGGGTTCAGCGAATCCTCCGCGCCTCATCCGGCTCGAGTACGCGCCGAAGGGCGCCAAGCGCTCTATCGCCCTGATCGGCAAGGGCGTCACCTTCGACTCCGGCGGACTCTCGCTCAAGCCGCCGAAGGCGATGGAGACGATGAAGTGCGACATGAGCGGGGCGGCCGCGGTCATCGCCGCAGTCACCGCCATCGCGCAGTTGAAGCTCAAGGTCAAGGTCGTTGGCTGGATCCCCACGGTGGAGAACATGCCCGGTGGCCATGCGCAGCGACCCGGAGATGTCATCACGATCTACGGCGGCCGCACGGTGGAGGTGCTCAACACCGATGCCGAGGGTCGCCTCATCCTCGCCGACGCTCTCGTGGCCGCGTCCGAGGAGGAGCCCCATCTCATCATCGATGCCGCGACCCTCACGGGTGCGCAGACGATCGCGCTGGGCGACCGCACGTCGGGGATCATGGCCAACGACGATGACCTGCGCGCTGCGGTCTACGACACAGCGACGCGCGCCGGCGAGACAATGTGGCACATGCCCATCCCCGAGGAGTCGCGCGGCACGCTCGACTCCTCCATCGCCGACATCAAGAACATCGGCGACGGCAAGGGCGGCATGCTCAGTGCCGCCGCGTTCCTGAGGGAGTTCGTGCCGGAGGGCCAGCCCTGGGCGCACCTCGACATCGCCGGCCCGGCATTCAACGAAGGCGGGCCCTTCGGCTACACGCCCAAGGGCGGGACGGGAGCGGCGGTGCGCACCTTCATCCAGGCCGCCGAGGATGTCGCCGAGGGTCGCCTCCCCTCAGCGGAGTGAGGCGACCGCCCGCAAACTTTGGGTAGATCGCGCCCTCCCAGGGCGCTTTCCCCCCAGAGTTCGGCCGATGAAAGGATGACCCCCACACCGATGTGAGGGGAGCCGCCGTGCCTGAGGCCGACGTCGTCATCCTGGGAGGCGGCAGCGGGGGTTACGCCTGCGCGCTGCGGGCCTCCCAGCTGGGACTCTCCGTCGTACTCATCGAGAAGGGCAAGCTCGGCGGCACCTGCCTGCACCGCGGCTGCATCCCCACCAAGGCCCTGCTCCACGCAGCCGAGGTCGCTGACTCCGCCCGCGACAGCGAGGACTTCGGCGTCAAGGCCACGCT
>JBEGMG010000247.1:0-5257 GCA_041183165.1 Actinomycetota bacterium
CTCCAGGGGAGGGGCGTGCAGCTGGCGTCGTACGGCGACCACCGCCACGCCGGGTGGGCCGCCCCAGGTCGCGGCCCGGCCGAAGAGGATGGACCAGCCCTCGGGCACGGCCTCTCGGCCCAGGGTCACGCTTGCGTCGACGAGCAGCGGCACTCCCGCCGCCTCGGCCGCCTGGGCCATCGCCGCAATCGGCTGGCGGGTGCCCACTTCGTGGTTGGCCGCCTGGAGGACGGCGAGACCGGCACCGGGGAGGGCTTCCTCGTACGCCGTCCCATCTACCCGCCCAGCCCGGTCCACCCCGATGATCTCGGCCCGGCCGCCGCGGGCGACGAGGCGATCGGCCTCCGCGAGGACGCTGCTGTGCTCTACGGCCGAGCACACCAGGTGTCCGGGGGCATGCGCGAGCCAGGACTCGATCACGGTGGGCAGGCAGCCGTCGGCTACGAGGCGGACCTCATCCGGTCGGGCCCCGATGCGGCTCGCCACGGCCTCCTGGGCCGCTTCCGCGAGGAGGGCGGCGCGGCGACCCTCCCGGTAGAGGCGTGCGGGGTCGGCCCAACCCGCTTCTGCGGCCGCCATCCAGGCCTCGCGGGCGGCTGGATTCAGGGGCTGGCCCGACGCGGCGTCGAGGAAGCCGGCGGGGGGCTGGAGGGTGGACACGACCGCGACGCTACCCCTCGTCGGTCCACGGGGCCACGCCGTCGCGCCCCCGGACTGTGAGGGAATCCCTCGTGCGCTAGTGTCACTCGGGTGGAGCGACGGCGCCGCATTCTGCTGACATCTGCCGCACTAGGCCTCGTGGCCGTGACGGCTTCTGGATGCACGGCCAATGAGGCTTTCTTCTTCGATCTGCCGGACCCTGCGACCGCTGAGGGCCCGATCATCCAGAACCTCTGGCAGGGCACCTGGATCGCGGCCTGGGGCGTCGGCATCGTCACGTGGGGCCTCATGCTCTGGGCTGCGATCGTCTACCGCCGTCGCAAGAACTCCGACGCGGTTCCCGAGCAGACGAAGTACAACCTGCCGCTCGAACTGCTCTACACGATCGTGCCGCTCATCATGATCCTCGGCCTCTTCGTCTTCACCGCGCGTGACCAGACAGAGCTCCTCTCGGTCGAGAACGACCAGAGCGAGACCATCAACGTCGTCGGCTTCCGCTGGAGCTGGGCCTTCAACTACCTCGACGAAGAGGTCTACGACGTGGGCACTCCGGGCGTTCCGCCCACGCTGTGGGTGCCGGTGGACGAGAAGATCAAGTTTGAGCTCACCTCTCCCGACGTCATCCACTCCTTCTGGGTCATCGATTGGCTCTTCAAGATGGACGTCATCCCGGGCAAGGTCAACACCTTCGAGATCACGCCCAACAAGGAGGGCACGTTCATCGGTCGCTGCGCCGAGTTGTGCGGTACCGACCATGCCCGCATGCTGTTCAACGTCAACGTCGTCTCGCGGGCGGAGTTCGACCAGCACATGGAGGAGCTCCGCGCCAAGGGGCAGACCGGCAAGCTGGAAAGCGAGCGCGTCAACTACACCGGTGAGCGCCCGTCCGAGGGGAGGACCCTGTGACCATCCTCAATGATCCCGTTGCTGCGCCGACGGCGTCGCCGACCCCGAAGCAGGTCCGCCGCGGACACATGGGTCGCACGGTCGTCAAGTGGGTCACCTCGACCGACCACAAGACGATCGGCTACCTCTACCTGATCACGTCGTTCATCTGGTTCATCCTCGCGGGGGCGATGGCCCTGGTCATCCGCGCTGAACTCGCCACACCGGGCATGCAGTTCATCTCCCTCGAGCAGTACAACCAGCTCTTCACCATGCACGGCACGATCATGCTGTTCCTCTTCGCCACGCCTTTGTACGTCGGCTTCGGCAACGTGATCATGCCCCTGCAGATCGGCTCGCCCGATGTGGCCTTCCCCCGGCTCAACATGCTCGGCTACTGGCTCTTCTTCTTCGGCGGCTTCACGATTCTCCTGAGCTTCTTCACCCCGGGCGGTGCCGCGTCCTTCGGCTGGTTCGCCTACCAGCCGCTGAGCAATGCGGTGAACTCCCCCGAGATCGGCGCTGACCTGTGGCTGCTCGGCCTCGCCATGGGCGGCCTCGGCACGATCCTCGGCGCGGTCAACTTCATCACCACGATCTTCTGCATGCGCTGCCCCGGCATGACGATGTTCCGGATGCCGATCTTCACGTGGACGATCTTCATCACCAGCGTGCTCGTCCTGGTCGCCTTCCCGATCCTCGCGGCCGCGCTGGTCATGGCCTTCATCGACCGCAAGTTCGGCGCGGTGGTCTTCGAGGCGGAAAACGGTGGCGCCATCCTCTGGCAGCACCTGTTCTGGTTCTTCGGCCATCCCGAGGTCTACATCCTCGCGTTGCCCTTCTTCGGCATCGCGAGCGAGATCATCCCCGTGTTCTCCCGCAAGCCGATCTTCGGCTATAAGGGCCTGGTCTTCGCCACCATGGCGATCGGCGCCCTGTCGGTCGCGGTGTGGGCGCACCACATGTACGTCACAGGCTCGGTCTACCTGCCGTTCTTCGCACTCATGACGATGCTCATCGCCGTACCCACGGGTGTGAAGTTCTTCAACTGGATCGGCACCATGTGGCGGGGCTCGGTGAGCTTCGAGACTCCCATGCTCTACACCATGGGCTTCCTCGTGACCTTCCTCTTCGGAGGCCTGACGGGCATCATCCTCTCGGCACCGCCGCTGGACTTCCACGTGTCGGACAGTTACTTCGTCGTGGCCCACTTCCACTACGTGGTCTTCGGCACCGTCGTCTTCCTCATGTTCGCCGGGCTCTACTTCTGGTGGCCCAAGATGACGGGCAAGATGCTGAACGAGCGCCTGGGGAAGATCCACTTCTGGCTGCTGTTCATCGGCTTCCAGGTGACCTTCCTCGTCCAGCACTGGCTGGGTGTGCAGGGCATGCCGCGCCGCTATGGCGACTACCTCGCCAGCGACGGCTTCACCACGCTCAACACCGTGTCGTCGATCGGCTCGATCCTCGTGGGCCTGTCCACGCTCGTCTTCATCTGGAATGTCCTGTGGACCTGGAAGAACGCACCCAAGGTCACCGTGGACGATCCCTGGGGCTGGGGTGGATCGCTCGAATGGGCGACCTCCTGCCCGCCGCCGCGGCACAACTTCACCTCCCTGCCCCGCATCCGCTCGGAGCGCCCGGCGTTCGATCTGCACCACCCTGAGCTCGCCGAGCATCAGCCCTCGGGTGCGACGCAGGTGACCTCGGGGAGCACCTCGTGAAGATCGGCGGCTTGTCCTTCGCCCTCGGGGCGGTCTTCTTCCTGCTCGTGGGCGGGATCTACTACTTCGTCAGCGGCGACGAGATCGGCACCACGGCACTGGTCATGACCGGTGGCCTGGCCTTCCTGGTGGCCTTCTACGTCCTCTACACCAACAAGCGCCTGGACGGCCTCCCCGAGGACCGGGCCAACGCCGAGGTGGACGAGGCGGACCCCGAGTACGGCTTCTACAGCCCCCACAGTTGGTGGCCCCTGCCCGTCGGGTTCGGTGCCATGCTCATCGCGCTCGGCTTCATCTTCGCGGCCTGGCTCGCGGTCCTCGGCGTATCCGTCCTGATGATCGCGGTCATCGGCTGGCTCTTCGAGTACTACCGCGGCGCGTTCGCGCGCTGAATTAGCCCTGGGCTCGGGTTATCCTCGGGGAGTGCGTCGCACCCTCCTGGCCCCTGCAGCCGTCCTCGTCCTCGTCGCAGTGACGGCCTGCCAGCCCTCCTTGGAACTCACCTCGGCCAGCATGCCCGACTCCTCGATCGCTCAGATCGGCCTCGTCGACGCCATCAAGAAGGATGCCCCCATCGACCGCCCCATCGTGGTGCACGTCGATCACGGGCGCCTCACCGACGTCGTGGTGACCCAGGGACCAAGCCGGGTCCTCAAGGGAGAGCTGTCCGAGGACGGCCGCACCTGGACCTCGCAGCGCGCCTACCTCGACTTCGACTCGACCTACAAGATCGAAGCGACCGCGGTCGACCCCCGCGGCCAGACCGCGACGTTCAACGAGCAGATCCGCACGGTGAATCCCGACGGATTCCTCAAGGCCACACCTACCCTCGAGCCGGGCATGGAGTTCGGCGTGGGCATGCCGCTCACGGTCGACTTCGACGAGGCGGTGAAGGACCGCGCCGCTGTCGAGAAGGCCATGATCGTGCGCACACCGAAGCCCGTCGAGGGTGCGTGGTACTGGACCGGGCCAACTCAGGCGATCTACCGCACCAAGGAGTTCTGGCCTGGCAACACCGACATCGAACTCGATATCGACCTGCGCGGCGTAGAAGCTGCCCCCGGTCTGTGGGGCAAGGACAACGTGCGTACGACGTACCGCACGAGCGACTCCGTGGTCATGGAGGCCGACGCCCAGAGCCTCATGATGAAGGTCTTCATCAACGGCAAGAAGGAGCGCACCATCCCCGTCACGATGGGGATGCCCGGCTACGAGACGCTCTCGGGCACGAAGCTCATCATGACCAAGGAGCGCACGCGGATCATGGACAACGCCACCGCGGGCGTTTCGGAGGACGACCCGGACCACTACCGCGTCGAGGTCGACTACGCCATGCGCCTCACGTGGCACGGGGAGTTCCTCCACGCCTCGCCGTGGGCGGCGGGGGCGTGGGGCAACTCGCGCATCAGCCATGGCTGCACGTCGATGAGCACGGACAACGCCGCGTGGCTCTTCGATGTCACGAATATCGGCGACCCCATCACGATCACGGGCACGCCCCTGAGGCAGAACCCCGGCAACGGCATCACGGTGTGGAACATCTCCTGGGATAACTGGCTCAAGAAGTCAGCGACCGGGGCGCACATGACCTCGCCCGAGGTCTGAGCGTGACCCTCGACGATCTCGGCCGGAGCAAGTACCTGTCACTCACGACCTTCCGCAAGGACGGCACCCCGGTCGCCACGCCGGTATGGCTCGTGCGTGAGGGCGACACCCTCCGCGTGATCACGCAGGCAGACTCGGGAAAGGCCAAGCGCCTGCGCAATGATTCCCGTGTGCTGCTGGCTCCCTGCGATGCGCGCGGCACCCTCAGGGGCGAGCAGGTCGAGGGAACCGCGACGCTGCAGGACACTGCCGAGACCGCGCGCACGGCCCAACTCGTCGAGGCGCGCTACGGACTGCTCGGCAAGCTGCTCATGTGGCGCAGCCGGCGAGCCGCCCGCAAGGCCGGTGCCGCCGGCCAGGTCGGCATCACCGTCCGCCTCGCC
>JBEGMG010000248.1:0-2953 GCA_041183165.1 Actinomycetota bacterium
CCACCGGCAGTCCGTCGATGAGTGCGTCGAGGGCCGGCGTCTCCACCGCGATATCCAGGACATGCGTCAGGGACTCCGCCGTGAGGCGGTTGCGACCCGACAGCCCGCTGCCGTCGACCAGTCGCAGTCGCCACGTCTGCACCCCCAGATCGCGCAGCACCTCCGTGGCGGCGCTCGACGCGCCACTCCATGTCGCGGGATAGCCCTGGGCGAGCGCCACATGTCGGAAGAGGTTTTCCGCCACATTGTTCTCGCTGACGCGCAGCATGAGGCCGACCGCCTCCCGGAGTGTGTGCGGCCGGATCACGGTGAGGCGTCGGGCACCCTCGGGCGCCAACACGCGCTCACCCGTCCGAGCCAACACCCCTCCGGCGCGTAGGGAGGCAACGAACGCGGCCCATGCGGTGACGACCGTGTCGTTGGAATACTCACCGAGGATCCCCAGTGGCCGGACCGCGGCGGCGTACGTCGGACGGTCGCCCGGTGCCCACCCCGCTGCGTCCGATGGCTGAGGGAAGAGGAAGTCATCGACGTCCACCGTCACCGACTTCCGCCCGGCCTCGCGCAACTTGCGTGCCGTGCGCTGAGCGATGTTGTCGATGTCCTCCCGGGTGAGAAGCGGATCACCTCCTCCGACGAGCACGATCCGGTCGGGAGTGCTTCCCTCGACGACCCGCGTGGTGAAGCGGTGATCCTCGCCCAATGCGGCAAGCGAGGTCGCCGCCGTGACCACCTTCATCGTCGAGGCCGGGACCTGACGCTCGACCGCATCGTGATCGGCCACGGTGGCATCGCTGGCCAGCAGGCGCACGTGGACCGTGGTGTCCGAACCTAGCGCCGGAGCACGAAGACCCTGCTCCACACGGCTGGCAATCCGGTCGTCGGATGCCTGCGAAGGTGCAACGAGGACACCGACGACCAGCGCAGCGGACGTCAGCGCCATGCCGGCGTAGCGAAGTGCCGTGCGCGATCTCACAGGCCGGCCCGCTTGCGGGCGATGTAGTCGAAGACGGACGCATGGGCCGAAGGGGCCAGTCGTGCCAGGATGTCGCCCACATAGGCCTCGGGACCGATGAGCACACGCGGACGGCGTCGCACGGTGCCGTCCACGATGCGTCGCGCGGCGTCCTGGGGCGGCATGACGAGGAACTTGTCGAACGCCTGGAGTCCCGACTCCCACTCGGCCGCGGAGACACCCGCGCCGAGCCTTGCCGAGCGCGCGATTGCCGTGCGGATTCCACCGGGGTGGACAGCGGTGACCCCGATGGCGCGCGGGGCGAGCTCGGCGCGTAGGGACATGCTGAAGCCCCGGACCCCGAACTTGCTTGCCGAGTACACGGAGTTGCCGACTGGCGCGATGATGCCGAAGAGGCTCGACAGGTTGGTGATCTGCGCCCCGGGGCCCAGGTGCGGCAGGGCTGCGGAGGTCACCGCGAGGACGGCCCGGAGGTTGATGGCGAGGAGCCAGTCGACATCATCCATCGAGACCTGCTCGAAGCGACCAGCAAGGGCGACCCCCGCATTGTTGACGACAAGCGTGAGGCGGTCCTGCTCGGCGATCGCCTGCGCCACGACGTCCGCGGCTGCATCGCGATCGGACAGGTCCGCCGTGATCGCTGTCACCTGCCGATCGGGGCGGCGTACGCGCAGCTGCTCGGCCACTGCCTCGAGGCCTTCGCGATTGCGATCGACGAGCACGAGGTTGCTCCCGTCGCGCACCAGGCGCTCCGCCACAGCGGCACCGATACCGCCCGCCGCCCCGGTGACGAGGGCCACGCCGCCGTCGACGCGATAGTCAGCCAGTCGCGACATGGTGTCCTGCCTTCCTGGAGCGAGGTCGCCTCACGCGGTAGGCCTGAGGGTCGAAGCGCCGCATCATCCGGGCGAACCCGTGCGTGCTGCCCGGCCAGAGGGCGACGTTGCGACCGTGGTCATTCTGGTACCAGGACCGGCATCCGCCCTGCTGCCACACGGTCCCGGCGAGCCGCTCGTCGAGGCTGTCGCGATATCCATCGAGCGATGTGGCCTCGACCTCGTGCACCAGTCCCGAGGCAACGGCCGGCACGAGATAGCGGATCTGCGCCTCCGACATCAAGACAACGGAGGAGTGGCCGAGGCCCGTATTGGGGCCCTGCAGGATGTAGAGGTTGGGGAAGTCCGGCACCGTCGTGCCCTTGTAGGCGCTCATCCCATTGCGATCGAAGGCATCGGCGAGCGTCTCTCCCCCGGAGCCGACGACGCGATCGACCAGGGGTGGTTCGAGGACCTTGAACCCGGTGGCCCAGATAATGACGTCGACAGGGCGCTCGACCCCATCAGCGTCGACGACGCCCGTCTCGGTCACCCGCTCCAGCGCTCCCGTCACGATGACGTTGTCGCGCATGAGGGCCGGGTAGTAGTCGTCGCTGATGAGGATGCGCTTGCATCCCATGTCGTAGTGGGGGGTGATCGCCGCGCGCAGGGCCGGGTCGGGCACCTGTGCTTCCAGGTGCCTGCGAGCAAGGCGCTCCCCCAGCGATCGGAAGGCACCTTGGCGAGTGAAGCTGAGCAACTGCACCTCACGCGCCCAGGACGACATCTCGCGCGCCAGGCGGTGGGCAGGTGCCGAGGCGGCGAGGATGCGCTGGTACCAGGCCGGAACGGCGCGATCGCGGCGAGGCATGACCCATGGCGGCGTGCGCTGCATGACGACGACCTCAGCGGCCACCGGTGCAATCGCCGGGATGACCTGGATGGCCGATGCCCCCGTGCCGACGACAGCAACGCGCTTGCCCGCAAGATCGACCGAGAGATCCCACCGCGCCGTGTGCATCGTGCGGCCGGCGAACTCGCCCATGCCGGGGATCTCGGGAGTCAGGGGTTCGGTGAGTCCACCGCAGGCGCTGATGAGTACGTCGGCGACGAAGTCCCCGCGCGTCGTCTCGATGTGCCAGGCGTCATCGGATCCGTCCCA
>JBEGMG010000249.1:0-5312 GCA_041183165.1 Actinomycetota bacterium
GGCGCTCGAAGGCCATGAGCTCTCCATAGGCCAGCACGCCGAGGAGATCGACGACGGCAGCGCGATAATCCTCGTCATTCGCGAGCGCGTCACCGTCGATCGATGCCATGGGCGAAGGTTAGTGCCCGCGGGGTACCATGAGGTCATCGCGTGAGCGATGCGGGCGCCCGGCCGGGCCCCCGAGGGGTGTGAGCCCCATCCGCCCCCCGTGTGTGGCGCCCCCGATGAGGATCGGGTGCGGTGCCCGCGGAATCGCACTGGAGCACGTCGATGACCGATTCACCCGCGACGCAAGAACAACCCGCAGATTCGCCACCCCTCGCCCCCACGTTCGCCGAGCTCGGCGCATCGCACGAGATCGTCGCCTCGCTGGCTGCCGCCGTCATCGAGCGCGCCTTCCCGATCCAGGCCATGACACTTCCGCTGGCTCTCGAGGGCAAAGACCTCATCGGCCAGGCCAAGACCGGCACCGGCAAGACCCTGGGCTTCGGAATTCCGCTGCTCCAGCGCGTGCAGCGCGACGACACCCCCGGGGCGGCACCTCAGGCGCTCGTGGTGGTGCCGACGCGTGAGCTCTGCGTGCAGGTCGCCGGAGACCTCGAGCAGGCCGGTGCGCGCCAAGGAGCGCGCGTGCTCAGCGTCTACGGCGGTCGCTCCTACGAACCCCAGGTCGAGGCGCTCGCGACAGGTGTCGAGGTCGTCGTCGGCACGCCGGGGCGCCTCATCGACCTGATGCAGCGCCGCTCGCTCGACCTGTCACGCGTGCGCGTCCTGGTCTTGGACGAAGCCGACGAGATGCTCGACATGGGCTTCCTGCCCGACGTCGAGCGCCTCGTCGCGGAGTTGCCCGCCCAGCGCCAGACGATGCTCTTCTCCGCCACCATGCCCGGCCAGATCGTCGCCCTCGCACGCCGATACATGACGCAGCCGACCCATATCCGTGCCGCCGACCCGGGCGACGACCGCGCGACCGTCGATGCCATCGAGCAGCACGTGTGGCGGGCGCACCCCATGGACAAGGTCGAACTCCTCGCCCGTGTCCTCCAGGCCGATGGCCGTGGCCTCACGATGATCTTCACGCGCACCAAGCGCAAGGCGCAGAAGATCGCCGACGAACTCACCGAGCGCGGCTTCGCCGTCGGGTCCGTCCATGGAGATCTCGGCCAGGGAGCGCGCGAGCAGGCTCTGCGCGCCTTCCGCAATGGCAAGGTCGATGTGCTCGTCGCCACCGATGTCGCCGCACGCGGCATCGACGTCGACGGCGTGACCCACGTCATCAACTACGAGTGCCCTGACGATGAGAAGACCTACCTTCATCGCATCGGACGCACCGGTCGAGCGGGCGCCAGCGGTGTCGCGGTGACCTTCGTCGACTGGGAGGACATCGCACGCTGGCAGATGATCGACAAGATCCTCGGGCTGCCCTTCAAGGATCCCCTCGAGACCTACTCCACGTCCGACCACGTCTACACCGGACTCGGCATCTCCCGCGACGTCACGGGCAGGCTCGCCAAGGACAAGCAGACGCGCGCGGGGCTCCAGGCCGAAGAGGTCGAGGACCTCGGCGAGACGGGCAAGCGCAAGCCCGCGGCCGCGCGGCCGCGCAGTGGATCCACGCGCACGACGTCGCGCAGCTCGGGCCGAGACCCGGGGCGCGAGCGATCGAGTCGCCCCGCCGCGAGTGCCGAGGGATCCGCCGAAGGCGGTGCCAAGTCCAGTCGGCGCCGCAAGCGCACGAAGCGCGGTGGCGCACCCGCCCAGGGCGAGTAGCCCTAGGAGAGGTAGCCCCACTCACGCAGGGCGTCCACCAATCCGGGTGATGAGTCCATCCGCGGGATGGCGTCAGGTTCGCACCAGCGCGCGTCCTCGGCATCGTCCGCGGCGCGCGGCTGCCCCTCGCCCGTGAAGGCGAAGTCCGCGATCAGATACGTCGACCCGGATCCGCTCGCGCGCTCGACCAAGCCGACGAACTCCGGCGCTCTCACCTGGATCCCCGTCTCCTCCCGCACCTCGCGGGCAGCAGCGGCATCCCATGACTCGGCGCCGTCCACGCGGCCACCGGGGATGGACCACATGCCTCGTGCCGGCTCCTGTCCCCGACGAACGAGCAGGATCCGGCCCTCCGGGTCGCTCACGATGCCGCCGGCGCACGGGATGCTCCACGACACCGGGGAACCAGCGGGCGGCGTAGTGCCCCAGGGGACGTCGATGCCGGGTGGCAGACCATCGAGACCCGGCCATGTCGTCATCGCCAGAGTGAAGCGATGCTGGGCGGCTGGCTCCTCCGAAACGGGCTCGAGCGATATGTGCACGAGCGGGTTCTCGTGCGTGGCCTGCCGACCGAGACGTTCGAGTACCGCGCGGATCTCGGCGCGCACCGCAGGCGGTAGGTAGAGCCACATGGCCGAATGCCATACGACCAGCGTCGTGCCCCGCTGCAACTCCAGGTCACGCACATAGTCCAGGGCATCAGCCCTCACGAGCGAGATGTCGATGTCACTCGCCACGTCGAGCGCCCGGCGCAGACGTTCGAAGCGGGCAGAGTGATCGGGCCAGATGAAGGACGTAAGCGTGAGCCGGCCATCCGTGGTGGCTGCGTCTACGGGAGCGAGATCGCACCCGACGCGTTCGACGATGACGGGCAGCGCTCCCCACGCGGCGTGGTCCTCCGCCACGACAGCCTCGGCGATGAGACCGTCCACTCTGAGTGACAGCCCCGCAGAGCAACCGATCTCGTGGAGACGCACCGGCAGTCCGAACCCCCGCGCCACTCGTCGCAGGAGCGCCGCGAGACCCGCGGTGCGGCCCACCTCATTGGTCTGCGGGATTCGAGTGAGCGCCGCGGCCACCGCGTCGCGGTGCGTCTCGATCGTCGCGAGGAACGCGCGCCTGAGGCGCTCGCGATCGGCCTCGTCGCGCGGCGGGGTCCCGCCCGTGGTCGGTAGGTAGAGGGCAATCTCCGGAGCCTCCCGTGCCAGCGCCAGTCGATGGACGGCGGAGAGGAGCCGCAGGGGGATCATGTCGGCCACGCGCGCGTCCGCGTAGGGCGCGAGAAGGGAGTCGAGGGGTGGCTCGTCCGCCCACTCGGCGACGCATCGCGCGAGATCGGCGTACACAGGTGCCTCCAGCCGCTCGCACGAGGCAGCGATGTCGAGGAAGATCTCGCGTATCCCCGGGCGGCTGTCGCGGCTGGGGCCCATGGCGTGAGCGTAGGCGTGTCGATTGCCGAAAGGCCACCGGGAGCGCGCGCGCGGCGTAGCCTGACCGCCCATGAGCCAGACGTCGACGCAGTCACGCATGACCGGCACGCGGATCCTCTTCTTGATCAACGGCCTCGTCGCGACATTCGGCGTTCTCTTCTCCTTCACGCTGATGGTCCTCGGCACCTACCCCAGCCAGAACACCAATCCGACCGCGCTGGGCTTCGCCGGTCAGGGACTCCTCGGCCGCGTCTTCGACTGGGTCACCTACTTCACCCTGTGGTCCAACATCCTGGTCGCGATCGTGATGCTCATGCTCTTCGCGCGACCCGACCGCGACAGCTTCTGGTTCCGCGTCTTCAGGCTCGACAGCGTGCTCATGATCGTCGTCACCGGCATCATCTACAACGTCGTTCTCGCCGCCACGGCCAAGAACCAGGGCCTGGAGGTCTGGACCAACTTCTTCCTCCACGTCCTTACGCCGCTCCTGACGTTCGTGGTGTGGCTGATCGCCGGTCCGCGTGGCTGGATCTCGTGGCGTGTCATTGCGGCGAGCCTCATCCTGCCGATCATCTGGCTGGTCTTCGCGTTGGTGCGCGGCGCCTTCATCGGTGCCTACCCCTACGGGTTCCTCGACGTCGCTACCTACGGCTACGGCGCCGTGCTCACCAATGTGGCCGGCATCGTGGTCTTCGCCGTCGTGCTCTGCCTGATCTTCTGGGGCATCGACTGGGTGATCAGGCGCCTCAGCCAGCGCGCATCAGCCGCGTAGGGCGTACTCCTCCAGGAGTCGCCTCGCGATGATCATCTTCTGGATGTCCGCGGTGCCCTCGCCGATCATGAGCATGGGTGCCTCGCGGTAGAGGCGCTCGATCTCGTACTCCTTGGAGTAGCCGTAGCCGCCGTGGATGCGGAAGGAGTCCTCCACGACCTCCTTGCAGTACTCGCTGGCGATGAGCTTGGCCATGCCGGACTCCAGGTCGTTGCGCTCACCCGAGTCCTTCTTGCGCGCGGCCATGACCATCATCTGGTGGGCGGCTTCGACCTTGGTCCCCATGTCGGCGAGGCGGAAGGCGACCGCCTGGTGCTCCGCGATGGGCTTGCCGAAGGTCACGCGCTGCTGCGCGTAGTCGACGCCCAGCTCGAAGGCGCGGCGCGCGAGTCCGCAGGCGCGGGCCGCGACATTGACGCGGCCCACCTCGACCCCGTCCATCATCTGGTAGAAACCGCGACCGGGCTCCCCGCCGAGGATCGTCGACGCGGGGAGGCGCAGATCGTCCATGACGAGTTCGGTCGTGTCGACGCCCTTGTAGCCCATCTTCTCGATCTTGCCGGGGATCGTGAGGCCCGGACGCACCTCGCCGAATCCGGAGGGCTTCTCGATGAGGAAGGTCGTCATGCGCTTGTAGACCGAGGCCCCCTCGGGCGCCTCGCCGTCGGTGCGCACGAGCACGGCCACCAGCGTGGAGCTCCCGCCGTTGGTGAGCCACATCTTCTGCCCGTTGAGAACGAAGTCGTCGCCGTCGCGAACGGCACGGGACTGGATGGCAGCGACATCGGAGCCGCAGCCGGGCTCGCTCATCGAGAAGGCCCCGCGCACCTCACCGGTCGCCATGCGCGGCAGGTAATGAGCCTTCTGCTCCTCGGTGCCGTGATGCATGATCATCCAGGCGACGATGAAGTGGGTGTTGATGACACCGGAGACGCTCATCCAGCCACGGGCGATCTCCTCGACCACGAGGGCATAGGTGAGCAGGGACTCACCGAGTCCGCCGTATTCCTCGGGAATCATCAGCCCGAAGACGCCGAGGTCCTTCAGCCCCTCGACGATGTCGGCCGGGTATTCGTCCTTGTGCTCCAGGTGCGTGGCGTAGGGCAGGATCTCGCTGTCGACGTACTCACGCACTGCCTTGAGGATCTCGACCTGGACGTCCGTGAGTCCCTCGGTCTGCGCCAGTCGCGCCATCGTCCCTCCCCATCTGCGAGCAGGGGGTCAGGCTAACGCACGTTAACCGCGCGCGCCTCTCCACAGACCGGCCGCGGGATTGACCGCGGCGATCACGGCGACGAAGGGCAGCGCGAGGAGTGGCAGCACCTCGATCAGGGGGATGC